>CAYSYY010000051.1:0-2591 GCA_964435265.1 uncultured Gemmatimonadota bacterium | reverse complement strand
CCAGCTGGGTGAGGGCGGCGCCCCGGCCGGGGCGCCGGCGGAATGGCGGCGGGCGGTTCTCGAGCTCAAAGCCCGCGCCTACGACGTGGTTCTGAACGGGCACGAGATCGCCGGCGGCAGCATCCGGAACCACCGCATGCGCGAACAGTCGGCCGTTTTCCGGCTGCTGGGGCTCACCGGGGAGGAAGCCCGGCACCGCTTCGGGTTCCTGCTGACGGCCCTGCAGTACGGGGCTCCGCCGCACGGCGGGATCGCCTTCGGTTTCGACCGTCTCGTCATGGTCCTGGCCGGTGCGCAGTCGCTGCGCGAGGTAATCGCCTTCCCCAAGACCACCGCCGCCGTCTCGCTCATGGACGGCAGCCCGGCCGAGGTCGGAGCCGAACAGCTCCGGGAACTGGGTCTGGAGCTGCGCAGAAGTGCAGGGAGCGATGCCGGGATACCGAAAAAGGACGGGGAGGACGAATAAACGGAACCTTTCCGCCGGGCGTTGGTATTACTGACCAAATACAGGCACAGAAGTGGAGTTCCAGGGCCTTTTTTCTTGACTGAGTTAAGGGGTAGGGTAGTATACACAATCGCAGCATATGCAAAGAGAGTTTGAGTTCCGAGAGGAACGACGTGTATGCTGGATCGTGTCGCAGGGAATGGTACTCGCCGTTCCCCGCGCCATGATTCACATCAGGTGAGGCAGAGGAGGTTGCCCATGGGCAAGGCCCCGAAGCTGGTTGGAACCGGCTTCCTTGCGGTGCTTCTCCTGTCGGTTACCTTCCTGACGGGGTGTACCAAGCGGCCGAGTCCCGAGCAGCTCACACAGCTTGAGCAGGCCTGCGCCGCCGCCGATGCGGCCGAGCAGACCGTGAGGGAGAAAGAGGCCGAGCTGGCGCGGCTCCAGACCGAGCTCGCGTCCAAGCAGCGCACTCTTCAGGAAGTCAACCGCGAGAAGGCCTCCGTCGAGGGCCGTTTGAACCAGCTGCGCGGAGAAGTTGCGCAGACCAAGGCCGAGATGGATCGCATCAAGCGCGAACGGGGCACGCCGCCCCCACCACCGCCTCCCACCAACCGGTAGAAAGGAGTGACAGGCATGAAGACACTACGCATCATCCTGTCCGCCGCGGTTGTGGGAGTGCTGGTGCTTGGTACAGCATCCCAGGCCGCCGCGCAGCAGCAGGAGAAGATGACCCTGGAGGAGTGGCAGGCCCAGCTCGACGCCTGTAACGCGCGCGAGCAGGCCGCCAGCGCCAGGATCGCCGAACTGGATCGACAGATCGCCGATCTGCGCCAGCAGATCAGCGGTGTTGACCGCCAGATCGAACAGGTGCGCAACGACATCAGGGGTTTGAACCAGCAGGTCTCTTCGACGCAGGGTGAGCTGACCCAGGTCCAGGGGGAACTGGAGCGGGTCAGGTTCCCTGATTCCTACGAAGTAGTCCGGGGCGACTGCCTCTGGAACATCGCGAAGAAGGACTACATCTACAACGACCCCTTCCAGTGGCCGCGCATCTACGAAGCCAACAAGGACAAGATCAAGGATCCTGACCTTATCTACCCGAGGCAGGTGTTCAGGATCATACGTCCCTAGGCTGCATTGGACACTGACCGACAGCGCTCTCATCCGGGGGATCGGGTGATCCCCCGGTGAGGGCGTTTGTCGTTGTCGGGTCCGACCAATCCCGTTGATGGAACCTGACAGCACACCGGTTGCCGAGGATTCTATTTCTGCCGTGAACGGTTCCGCGCCCGCGGTCGACCACCGTGCTCCGACCGGGAACGGCCGCCCTCTGGTGGTACGGAACCGCATCAGCATAGGAGCCGATCCCGCCCGCTTCTTCGGCGTGCAGGACCGCAATCTGCACCTGCTCCAGGACACCTTCCCCGGGGTGACGCTGGTGGGCCGGGACCGGGAACTGCTGATCGAGGGTAACGGACCCGAGGTGAACCAGGTGCTGGGGATCGTGGGCGCGATGCTGGCCCGGCTCAAGAACCGGGAAGATATCGGCTCGGACGACCTGCGCATCATCATCGAGGAGATGGAGCAGGAGAGAGCCGTCCCCGAGAACTACCAGGACTGGACGGTCCTGCATACCAACACGAAGAAACGGATCTACCCCCGAACCGCCGGCCAGTATCAGTACCTGCAGGCGGTCGAGAACAACGATATCGTTTTCTCCATCGGCCCGGCCGGTACGGGGAAGACCTACCTGGCCGTCGCGATGGCGGTACGGGCGCTCAAGGCCCGGGAGGTACAGCGCATCGTCCTCGCCCGTCCGGCCGTCGAGGCGGGGGAGAGCCTCGGCTTCCTCCCCGGGGACCTGAAGGAGAAGGTCGATCCGTACCTGCGTCCACTCTACGACGCACTGATGGAGATGGTCCCCCCCGACCGCCTGTCCAAATATCTCGAAAGCCATATCGTCGAGGTGCTCCCGCTGGCTTTCATGCGGGGCCGGAACCTCAACTCCGCCTTCGTGATCCTGGACGAGGCGCAGAACACCACCCCGGGTCAGATGAAGATGGCGCTCACCCGTCTCGGTGTGAACGCCAAGGCGATCGTGACCGGGGACATCACCCAGGTCGATCTGCCGGAGCAGATCGCG
>CAYSYY010000050.1:0-13137 GCA_964435265.1 uncultured Gemmatimonadota bacterium | reverse complement strand
ATGGAAGGTCGAGGATTCCAGCCCGGAGGATTACAGGGAACAGCTCCGCAGTTTCTCGCAACAGGCTCCGATCCTCTCGATCATCTCGACCTGGATGCAGGAGCCGACCTCGGATCGGGTAGTGCAGATGGGCCTGGAGCTCAACCAGATCAGCCCGCCGGTGCACTACGCCGCGACCTGCATGGTCCGGGACGGGCAGCTGCAGGACCTGCTGGACATCCTCGAGACGGCTCCGGCGAGCGCCGACAGCGTGGACGATCTCTGGACAGACGTCCTGACCCCCAGCACGATCCTGGGGCTGGTGGAGCCGGAGCCGCCCGATTTCCCCCTGCTCGACCGTCTCCTGCCCCGTCTCTCCCGGGAAACGCTTGAACCCCTCTTCGAGGTCCTCGCCGACGGGCGACCCGACGAGACCCGCGGCGGGATCATGGAACGGCTGGTTCAGATGCCGGAGCTGACGGGTCCGATGGCCGTGGAGCGGCTGCTGGAGGAACGGGGAGCGTTACGGCGCAACATGCTCATCCTGATCGGGCGACTCCCCGCCATGCCTGAGGGATTCTCCCCGGTCTCGTTCCTGGTGGACATCGATCCCGGGGTCAGGCGGGAAGCGGTCCGGCTGGCCCTGCAGCACCCCGAGGAACGGGAGATAGCCCTGGCCTCGGCCCTGAGCGACAGTAACGAGAAGATCGTCCTGATGGGCCTTGCGGCGGTATTCGAGGGCTGCCCGCCCGAGGTCGTGCCGTCGATAACCGCGCTCATCCGTTCGCCGAAATCCCCGGCCAGTCTCCGGCTGGCGGCGATCCGGGCGCTGACCGGCTCCGATGCTCCCGAGACCCTCGATTTCCTGATCAAGATGACCTGGCAGCCGCGGTTCCTCTTCTTCAAGGGACTCGCGCCCAAATCAGCGGACATGCTCGAAGCCCTGGCCGTTCTTGCCCGCATCTGGTCCGATCATGCGCCGGCCCGCAAGGTCCTTTCGGCGGCCCGGAAATCAAAGGACCCGCAGATCCGGGCGATCGTCACCCGGGCGGAGGCAGGGCGATGAGCGCACCGGCACGGTTCCTCAAGACACTGGCCAGGAGTTTCTCCGCTATCTCCCTCTATACCGAGGGCCACCCCGCCCGGGTCCAGGCGGCCGACGAGGTCTTCACTTCACTAACCGCCCTGCTGCAGGAAAGCCGGCGCCCCACCTTCACCCTGATCGAGGGCGGGGTCATCTACAACAACCTGCCTCTGCGCGACTTCCGCGACTGGGCTCCGGCCCGGAACCTGGTCGAGGTCAGGATCGAGCGGATCGAGTTCCTCCCCGGAGTCCAGCGGCAGGAGGTGGATTACTTCCTGCTCGAACTGGCCATCCGGCTGGCCACCCGCGGCCGGGAAACGCCGCCCCAGCGCTACCATCCCCACATCGACTACGGCCCCATCCGCACCGATGACGAGCCGTCGGCCGATTTCAATCTCGGGGAACAGCGCGAGAACGTCGACGAACTGCACGACGAGGCGCTGAAGAAAGGCCGGGTTCCGGTAGAACTCGCCCGCAGTGTCGTGGATACTCTCGCGCTGGCGATGCAGTCGGAGGGCCAGGTCCTGGTACCGCTGGTGCCCCTGCGCGAGACCGACGAGTACACCACGGTTCACTCGATGAATACCTCGGTGCTCTCGATGGCCCTGGCCGAGTTCCTGAACCTCTCGGCGCCCGACGTACGGGTGATCGGCGAAGCCGGGCTGCTGCACGATGTCGGCAAGGTGGCGGTCCCGATCGAGATCCTCAACAAGCCGGACAAGCTGGACGAGAACGAGTGGGAGATCATCCGGCAGCACCCGGTCGAGGGTGCGAAGATCATCCTCGCTTCGGGGGGCGACCTGACCCTGCCGGCCATGGCGGCTTACGAGCACCATCTGCGGTGGAACGGCGAGGGCGGCTACCCGGCGCTGCACTGGCCGCGCCGGCCTCATCGCATCAGTCAGTTCATCCACCTCTGCGACGCCTACGACGCCATGCGCACCCGCCGCCCCTTCCAGGCACCCATCCCGCATGACGAGATCCTGGCCATTCTGGAGAAGGGCGCCGGGGTGGAATTCGATCCCGAGATTGTTGGTTACTTCACCCGCATGATGCGGGAGTGGGTTTCCCGTATGATCATCGCCGACGGCGAGGATACGATCTGATCAGTACCGCTCCGGTTGTTACTTCCCCTTGTCGTGCGGGACGGTCACCACGACGCTGGCCGAGGCCGAAGCCATCTCCGGATCGGTCACCGTCACCGTGATGGTGTAGTTACGACCGTCCCGGTCGCTGCCGTTCCGCGCGGCGATCAGGGATATGACGCCGTTCTCCGGCAGGATTGCCCCATCCACATCCTCGCTCCCGTACTCGTCTTCGACCGTGTAGGTGACGGTCAGGTCACCCCCCTCCGGATCGGAAGCGGTGAAGGCGAGTGTGACAGGGACCGCCTTGCCGTTGGGCGGCCACAGCATATCGGGCGTGGCGGTCAGCCCGCTGATCTCCGGCGCCAGGTTGTCCGAGAAGGTGATCCAACCGAAATAGGAGGCGGATCCAAAATCGAAAGACGTTATCACAGCATCAATCAGAACGTCCGCGGAAGATAGAATATCGCGCGGGACGGTGATGAGGACTGCATTCCCTGCGTCAGAGAATTCGATATTCTGTGGGAGATCTGCCGGTCTATCCGCAACCAGTTGTCCTTCGGTGATGGAATAGTAGCCGAAGGTTTCGAAATATCCGGACATGTAGTCGAGGTACAGGCTGAAGTAGCCGAAATCATAGGCCTCGTCCGGCGGGTTGAATTGAACGTAGAGATTCACCTCATCGTTGGATACCACAATGGTAAGTGGATCCGTCGCTCCGCCGCCGGCCGGTGAAGCAGCGGTGGTACCGGTGGCAAGCCCCAGGCAGAGGAGGGCTGACAGGAGCAGACCGAATCTCGTTCTCATCGTATCCCCCCGATGAAGCGGGTGGTGCCATTCATGTAATCTGCGATTATACAAGAACTTACTCATCTTGTGAAATTGTATCTTGCCTCATCTCGGAATCAGCGGTTCAGGTCACGATGATCTCGTCGGTGAAAACCCAGGCGCCGGCGCCGGCGCCGACATGCCACGAAGGGCACCGCCCCACACTCTCACAATGCACCCGCAGCCAGCGGGTCTCGAGCCCCGCCAGATCGAGCTCGTAGGCCATGACCCGGATGAATCCGTAGGGTTCGTTCCCCCGGCCCTCGATGCGGTATCGCTCGCCGAAAGTGCGGCCGTCGTCGGATACGGCCACCTCCACCGCCTGCGGCAGGAAGATCCACGACTCCTGGTTCTCCAGACAGTTCAGGGTGACGCGGTTCACGGCCATCGCCCGGCCCAGGTCGAGAACCACGTCCAGATCCTCACCCTGGATCCCGACCCAGGCTCCGTCGTTGAAGCGCGAGGTGGCGCGGAGGCCGTCGGTCAGGGCCTCCAGCCCGCGGTCGGCGTACCGGACGGCGGCCTCTTTCAGGCTCCGAACCGAGGCGCCGACCGCCAGGTGTTCGATCCGGGTCGGGGCGGCGATCTCGGCGGGCCTGCCCCAGTTCGGGAGGTCGAGATCGCAGATGTCGTCGCAGGCGCGCATGGAGGTGCACAGCAGTTCGGTCAGCGCCGCTTCGCGCCGGGCGTGCTCGGGGCGACCGGCCAGGTTCTCGCGCTCCCACGGATCCGAGGCGAGATCGAAGAGCTGGACCGTCTCGACCCCGGCGACCTGGTAGCGGATCATCTTCCAGTCATCGGCCGTGCGCACGCCGCGCTGGAAATCGCGGTAGGCCAGCAGAACCGAATCCCGGGCCGCGCGGCGGGGGCGGCGCACCACGGGCGCCAGGCTGCGGCCCTCGACCGAGTCCGGGATCGGCAAGCCGGTGAGCGTGCAGACCGTCCGGTAGAGGTCGTGCAGGTAGCAGAGGGAAGAGGTGCGCTCCCCCGCCGGCACGCCGGGCCCCTGCACGATCAGGGGCACGCGCACGCTGTGATCGTAGAGATTCTGCTTGCCCAGCAGGCCGTGCCGGCCGACCGCCAGCCCGTTGTCGCCGGCGAACACGATCAGGGTGTTGCTCGAGCGCCCGGTGCTTTCGAGGGTGTCGAGGATGCGGCCGAGGTGATGGTCGAGGTGGGTGATCATGGCGTAGTAGTCGGCCAGATGCCGGCGGATCACCTCAGGCGTGCGCGGCCGGGGCGCCAGGTTCTCGTCGCGTACCTCCATCTCCCCGTTCGGGAAGGGGTGCCGGGGCAGGAAGTTCGGCGGCAGCTCGATCCGCGCGGGATCGTAGAGCCGGGCGTACTCCGGGGGGGCCATCCGGGGATCGTGCGGCGCGGTGAAGGCCACGTAGAGGAAGAAGGGTGAATTGCGGGCCGGCCCCTCCAGGAAGGCGATCGCCTCATCGGCGAAGAGCTCGCTGGAGAAGCGATCGGCGGCGTACTTCCGCTCCTCCGGGTACGCGCCAGAGGGGTCGAAATCGAATACCGGCACGGCGTCGTGATCGCTCATCCCCCCGAAGAAGATCGAACCGCCGTGGGTGAAGCAGCGGGCATAGGCGGGCTTGCCGTTGTGCCACTTGCCCACCCCGCAGGTGAGATACCCCGCCTCCCGGAAGGTCTCGGGCATCATGACGTGATCATCGGGGATGGTGGCGCCCCGGTTGGCCAGGTGGAAGAGCGAACGGCCGGTCAGGAGCATGGCCCGGCTGGGGATGCAGACCGCACCGCTGGTGCCCCCCATGATGTGGGCGCGGGTGAAAGCGAGCCCCCCGGCCGCGAGCCGGTCCATGTTGGGGGTCAGTACGGCCGGGTTCCCCAGGGCGGCGATGGTATCGAAACGCTGGTCGTCGGTGAAGAGCACGACCACGTTCGGGCGCTCCCCGGAACCGCGGCTGCAGCCGCCGAGAATCCCGGGCAGAGCCAGGGCGGTCCCCGCAGCCCCGGCATCCCGGACGAAGCGGCGCCGCGTGTATCGTCCTGCTGCCGGCATCACGATCCTCCTTCCGGCACCCGCTCCCGCTCCGATCGGCGCGTGATCAGTGCCGCCGCAGCCCGATCGCAGGCCCGGGCGGCGTCATCGCCGCCGACGTTGGTGGCGATGAGCACCGCGAAGCGGTCCGCGACCGAAGCCCAGACCACCGCGAAGTTCATGGTATTGCTCCCGGCATGGGTCAGGACGTCGCCCGGGGCCCACTCCCGCCGAACCACCCCCCACCCCATGGCATACTCACCGCCGAAGGGCGGTGTCTGCAGCCGTTCCCAGGCCGGTTGCGGGAGCAGATCGTTCTGTCCCGCCCGGCCGTCGAGATGGGCGATCACGAACTTCGCCCAGTCGGGGAGCGAGCAGTGCACGATCCCGGCCGGCCCGATGACGGGGGGGTTCTCGTTCTGTGGCTGCGGTTCGACCGGCCGGTTGCGGCCGTTGCGGCGCTGGTGCTGCCAGGGCTGCTCGATCGGCCCCGGCCGGCCCATCACCCCGAAACCGGCACTCGCCATCCCCAGGGGCGCGAACAGCTTCTCCCGCATCAGGTCCTCCCAGGCCGTCCCCGTCACCACCTCGAGCATCGTCCCGGCCACCACATAGCCGGCGTTGGAGTAGATGTGCCGGCTCTCGGGCTCGGCCTCGGGGGAGTGGGTGAGGATGGCGCGGGTATACGCCAGACGCTGCTCGGGCAGGGTGCCGGGCTGATTGCGGAGCTGGTTGAAGGTCATCCCCGGCGGAGCGGTCTCCTCCGGACAGCCGGCCCGGTGGGAGAGCAGGTGGCGCAGGGTTACCCGACGGTAGCCGGGATCGATCTCGTCGGCCCACCCGGTGAAGACCTGCCCCACGGTCGTCTCCCAGGTGAGCCGTCTTTCTTCGATGAGGATCGCCGCCACGGTGGCCGTCATGGCCTTGGTGTCCGAGCCCAGGTGGAACTGATCGAACGGGGTGACGGCCACCCCTGAATCCTGTCTGCGTTCCCCGACCGCTCCCAGAGCGGTCAGCCGTCCTTCCTCGATCACCGCCGCGGCCAGGGCCGGCAGGTCCGCTTCGGCCCGGATCGGTTCGAGGATCGCATTGAGGTCCTCCACCCCGGCAGGCAGCTGTGGATCCCGACCGGGAAGAGACCGCTGGCCGGTTCCGAGCAGAAGGAAGATGACGAATGAACGAAGGAATACGGTCATGTCCGGTCTCCGGTTACGGAATCGATCCCTGAACGCACTGTAGCAGGGCGCGCCGCTCGACCGCCAGAACGGGAATACACTTCACCGCTTGTCGATTCCGCCGGTAGGATGTGATCACAGCGTATCCGATCATCTCTCAGGAGCAGAGCTGATGGTCATCGGAATCGACGTCGGCGGCACCACCTGTGCGGTGGTGAAGGCACATCGGACACCCGAACCGGGCCGGATCCCCGGATATGAGCGTATCGCCTTCCCGACGCGTGATGCCGGGACCACCCTGGAAGCCATCGTCTCGGCCGTATCCGGCCTCGAGCCCGGTCCCGAGCCGATCTTCGGGATCTCCTGCGGCGATCCGCAAGACTCCGAAGCCGGCGTCATCCTGGGGCCCCCGAACCTGCCGGGGTGGAATGAGGTACCGATCGCCAGGCTGCTGACCGACCGCTTCGGCGGTACGGCCAGGCTCATGAACGACGCCAACGCCGGCGCGCTCGCGGAATGGATCTGGGGAGCCGGGCGCGGCAGCCGGAACATGATCTTCTGCACCCACGGAACGGGGATGGGTGCGGGGCTCATCCTCGACGGCCGGCTCTTCGAGGGCACCACCCGCAGTGCCGGGGAGGTCGGGCACATGCGCCTGGCTCCCGACGGGCCGGTCGGGTACGGCAAGGCCGGCTCCTTCGAGGGCTTCGTGAGCGGCGGTGGGATCGCCCGGCTGGCGCAGGCGGCCGCCCGGGCCGGCGGCGGGGCGGCCTTCGTGCCGCCCGAGGGAATCGAGGCCGTCACCACCCGGCACGTGGCCGAGGCCGCCCGGGCCGGAGATGCCCTGGCCCGGGAGATCCTGGAGGAGTCGGGCCGCTGGCTCGGCCGGGGACTGGCGGTACTGATCGATATTCTGAATCCCGAGATCATCGTGCTCGGCAGTCTCTACTCCCGGATCGGGGACCTCCTGCGAACGCCGATGGAAGAGGAACTCCGGGCCGAGTGCCTCCCCCACACCCTGGCCGCCTGCCGGATCGTCCCGGCCGAGCTGGGCGAGCGCATCGGCGACCTGGCGGCTCTGGCGGTGGTGACGTACCGCAGCGATTGACAGACGATGCGTCTGTCAATCGGAAGAGACCGGCGGTACCCTTCCTCTGCGTCGGCACTCTGTTGCGGTATTCATGACAAGACGGAGGCAACCGGGGTGAACCGGATCATACCTCTGGGGATATATCTCATCCTCTCCGCGTGCACAACCGGTCCCCAACCGTCCTATACTGTTCCGCTCTACCAGCTGCTCGATCAACCGACCTTTGCGCCTCCGCCGCTGACCGAAGAGAACGCCGCGTCAACAGGGTTTCAGAAGACCTTCACTCAGTTCCACAGCTACGTCGACAGCTGGCACCAGCCCCTCACTTTCTGGGTGCGTGAATGTCTGAATGCCGGTATCGCTCCACAGATCTCCGGCCGGGATTTCGTGTGGCGGATATGGAATGAGCCGGGTAGTTACTTTGTGTCCCTGACAGTGACTCCCGGTGATACGGTCTCTTTTTTCATGGATCACCGGGAACGGCACGCCTCGGCACCAAATTACTATCACTATGGCCGCGTCATCCCCAGACTCCATAGCGGGATTCTCTGGACACTCGGCGGCATCTGGGTGCACGGATGGGGGCCGGTAGACGGGGGGCACCGCCTGCAGATCCTGGAGGAATCCTGCGACTGGAGCGGCCTCAGCTTCACCGTGGTCGATTCGACCGAAGGTGGCGGCTATCTCATGAAAAAAGAGGGGCTGAGCCTGCTTTTCGAAGCCCACTGGGACCGGCTCGGTCACGGTACCTGGTGGTCCCGAAATGACGGGGAGGGTTCCTGGTAGGTCGTTCCTCAGCGGCGTCGCAGGCGATCGGGGCGCTGAGCCAGGGTCCGCTCGGCCATGACCGTAAGGAAGAGCTGGACTCCCATGCTCAGAAAGAAATCGTTGTAGGAGGTGGGATCCTCGAACTGCCCCGCCGGCATGAACTTGCCGTAGAAGAGGGTGGTGAGCAGGTAGAAACTGCCGTAGGAGGCCAGGGCGTCGACGAGGAAGCTCCCGCGGGATCCGTTGGCGATGTTCACCCCCGCGGCGGTGACGAGGGGATCGAAATACAGGATCGACGGCAGGGCGTGAAAGACATCCCCGGCCATCTGGATCAGGATGCCGTCGGTGATGGCCTTGGCCGCTATTCCGCCCACGACACTGTGCCAGAGCGGCGGCTCCGGCGATTCTTCCCCGGCCGGAACGATGGTACCGCCGACGGGAACGGGCGCGGTCGAACCAGGAACCGGCGTGACCGTCGGACTGCCCAGGGCCAGCTCGACCGGTCCCGGTGCCCGCTCCAGATACCGGCTCAGGATCCCGCCTTCCTGAGCCGTGGTTCCGGAACCGATCAGCAGGATCAGACTGCAGACCACCGTCACTCTCGCCACCGCGTTACACCTCCTCTCCTGATTTTACACCTCAGTGGCTCCGATCATCAGCCGGAGCATCGGCATTCTCACCTTTCCCGGGCTCGGACCGTTCCAACGGTACAGACCATACGATCATCTAAGATGCATCACGAGATCCGGCCTGCAACGTTGACCGGTGACGGATCGCCGGCCCGGGGAGACTCAATTCGGGGAATACAGGATGGGGATTGCGATCAGACCTACGGCACGAAGGATCATGTCGGCCACGGCGGCGGGGGCCGTCCTGCTGGGTGCCGCCTGTGTGGGAGGGGCAGGCGGCACCGGGGGGGTGAACATCCCCCTGCTCACCGACGTGCTGATCCTGGAGACGGCGATCGAGGACGATCCAACCCTCGATGATTTCCAGATCGTCGATCCGTCCGCCCTCGGCGTGGACGCCGCCGGCAACATCTACCTCGCCGACGAGCACGCCGTGAAGGTGTACCGGCCCGACGGCTCGCCGCTCAGGATGATCGGACGGGAGGGAACCGGGCCGGGGGAATTCATCGCTCCCTTCAGCACCAGCATCGGTCCCACCGGCTTCATCGCGGCCATGGATGTCCTGTGGGATGCCAATATCTACGCCCCCGACGGAGAGTTCCTGCGCCGCTGCCGCTACCGCAACGAGAGCCCGTTCCGCACCTACCTCCAGGCCTCCGGATTCACCTTCACCATGATGAACGAGGTCGTGGCCTTCGGGGCCGACCGGCTCCTCATCGACCTCTTCGGCATGAACAACGATCTGCCGGGGCTGTACATCACGACCTCGCAGCTCCTCCTCGCCGCCCCCGATACCGTCATCGAGCTCTGCCGGTACGTCGATTACGGGAACGTGAAGACCGGCGAGAACTCGAACAACGGCGTCGATTTCCAGGGGAATCTGATCTGGTCGGTGCTCGACGCCGAACGCATCGTCTACACCGAGACCCACCACGACCGTACCCGCCGCAACGGGCGCTCCGATTACCGGCTGATCGTGCTCGACCTCACCGCTCTCTCTACCGACACCCTCACCGTTCCGTGGGAGCCCGAGCCCACCCCGCCCGAGATCAGGAACCCGCAGCCGCTCTACGTGGAAGTCATCAATACGACCTTCGAGGTGGCTCCGGCGGTCCGGGAAATCATGCAGAACACCGCCTTCTACCCGCCCCTGAAGGCCCTGCGGGCCGACCGGGGGATCGTGTTCGGATTCCACTTCTCGCCAACCGATTCGGTCGACCGTGACTACGAGGATGTGGATCTGGAGGTGGAACCCCATCTCGTCGACCTCATCGAGCTGGCCTCGGGACGGCTCCTGGGCAGGGCCGAGTTCCCCTTCCTGCCCGAAGTGATCCGCGACGGCCGGGCCTACCGGCTCTATACCCCCAGCGACGATTTCCCGGCCGTGTACGCCTACCGCATCGATCCCTCACTCTACGCCCTCGCCGCCGGTCGCTGATCCCCGATCCCGGCCGGGAGATCTCCGGCCCTCCCGCTCTCCCGTCATCGAAACCCGGCATTGACAGCCGTGCCGCCCGCCCTGAGCATGGAGACGGTGAGCGCTGAGAGTTCCGCGCCGATCAATCCATCGCCCGCTGCAGAGGAGAATCCGTGGTACCCGACGATCTCAACCCGCAGCCGCTCGACCGGCGTACCTTCCTGAAGACCTCAGGCGCGGTGACGGCCGGGGCCGCCCTGTCCCCCCGTCTCGGCTGGATGTCGCCGGAGGGGAGCACACCGGAATCTGCGGCCGCCGCGGTCACGGCCGCGGCCGCCCGGAACGGCCGGGTGGTTCACCCCTTCCCCCTCACCCGGGTGCGGCTGGGGGACGGCCTGTTCCGGCGCAAGCGGGACCGGATGCTTTACTACGCCCGCACTTACGGGAGCGCGACCGATCCTCAGGCGGGTCCGGACCGGCTGTTGAGCATCTTCCGCGCCAATGCCGGCCTCGACACCCGGGGCGCCGAACCGGTGGGCAGCTGGGAGAACGCCACCGGGTACCTGCGGGGCCACTACGCCGGCCACTTCATGAGCATGCTGGCCCAGGCCTGGGCCGGAACGGGGGAGGAGATCTACAGGCAGAAGCTGGACTACATGGTCGGAACGCTGGCCGAGTGCCAGGCCGCCCTGGCCGCCGCAGCGAAGCTGCCCACTCCCCGGATACCGGGGCGCCACGGCCGGGCCCTGCGGCTCTCGGGCTCGCCCCTGGGACAGGCCGAGTGCGTCCGGCTGCCCGCCGGGATCGTGAGCGGCCTGCGCGACTTCACCATCGCGGCCTGGATCAACCTATCGCTCTACGATCCTCAGGCCCTCCCCGACAGCCAGCGGGATCCGGCCGAGCTGATCACCGGCTCGGCCCTTTTCGACTTCGGTACGCCCAACCCTGAATACGCCGAAGCGCCCCGGGCCCACATGTACCTGACAGTCCGGGCTTCCAATGATCATCCCGTACCCGCCTTCGCCATAACCACCGGCGGCCGGGAGGGCGAGCAGCGTCTGGAAGGCACCGCTCCCCTGCCGGTCGGAGAATGGGTCCATCTCGCCGTCACCCGCTCGGGGCGCACCGGGACGCTCTATGTCAACGGCGTGCCGGCGGCCGTCAATCCCGACCTGACGCTGGCCCCGGCCGATCTCGGCGCCACCACCGACAACTGGCTCGGCCGGCGCGTGTTCCCCCAGCGGAACGTCTCCTGGCTGAACGCGGCCGTGGACGAGTTCCAGATCTTCAGCCGGGCCCTGAGCGGGACCGAGGTGCGGTCGCTGCCGGACTCCCCGGGCTCAACGGCGGCCGGAGGAGATGTGGCGTGGTACCGGTTCGATGAGACCGACGGCCCCGCCGCCGCCGACTCTTCTCATCACGGCCGGGACGGAGCCGTCATCGCCCCCACCGACGGCCGCCGCCACCCGGGCTTTCTGTCCGCCTATCCGGAGACCCCCTTCATCCGGCTTGAGGAGTTCGCCACCTACGGGGGGAGTCAGGGTATCTGGGCTCCCTACTACACCCTGCACAAGATCATGGCGGGGCTCATCGATGCTCACGTCCACACCGGCAACGGGCAGGCCCTGGAGGTCCTCACCGGGATCGGGGACTGGGTCTGGAGCCGCCTCGAGCCGCTGCGCCCCGAACAGCTCGACCGGATGTGGAACATCTACATCGCCGGCGAATACGGCGGCATCAACGAGAGCCTGGCCGCCCTGCATGCGCTGTGTCCGGAGCGGGAAGAGTACCTGGAGGCCGCCCGGCGCTTCGTCAACACGAACGTGTATGCGCCGACCGTGGCCGGCAAGGACGTCCTGGACGGCCGGCACGCCAACCAGCACATCCCCCAGTTCACCGGCTATCTGCGGATCTACGAGCAGGGGCACGAGGAGGCGTTCCATACCGCGGCCGCGAACTTCTGGGACATGCTCGTCCCCCACCGGATCTACAGCCACGGCGGGATCGGAGTGGGCGAGATACTGCGCGCCCGGGACGTCATCGCGGGCTCCCTGTTCACCGACCAGAACCACGCCGAGACCTGCCCGCTGTACAACCTGCTCAAACTGAGCCGGAACCTCTTCTTCCACGATCCCGATCCGAAGTACATGAACTTCTACGAGCTCGGCCTGTTCAATCAGATCGCCGGGTCCCGACGGGACAACGAGAGCGATTCGAGCCCCGAGGTGACCTACTTCGTACCGGTCCAACCGGGCCAGCGTCGCAGCTACGGCAACGCGGGCACCTGCTGCGGCGGGACCGGCCTGGAGAACCACACCAAGTACCAGGATTCCATCTACTTCCGCTCGGCCGACAACGGCGTCCTGTACATCAACCTGTACATCGCCAGCACCCTGCAGTGGCCTGAGAGGGGCTTCACCATCACCCAGGACACCCGGTACCCCACCGAGGGAGCCAGCACCCTGACCATTGACGGCCGCGGTCCGCTCCAGCTCAGGCTCCGGGTGCCGACGTGGGTGCGTTCGGGCTTCGAGGTGCGCCTCAACGGGGAAGTGCTGGCCCGCGAGGCGGTCCCGGGAACCTACCTGAGCGTGAGCCGCAGCTGGGAGCCCGGGGACCGGGTCGAGATCACCATGCCGCTGCGTTTCCGGACCGAGCGGACCATCGACGATCCGTCGGTGCAGTCGATCTACTACGGCCCCACCCTGATGGCGGTGCAGAGCGAGCCCGTCGGAGAGGACCTTGCCTCCGGGCTCATCCCGGTCAGCTTCTACCGATATGTGAAGCTGGACGGCGATCTGGCACCGGCCATGGTCCCCGCCGGCGAGCCCATGCATATCACCACCGGCGGCCTCACCCTGGCACCCTTCTTCATCGCCGATCCGGTCGCACCGGAGCCCGGGACTCCGGTGACCGCCGAGCCGGAAACACCACCCGGCCAGGGACGGGGCCGGCGCAGCCCCCCCACCCGGCCGTACCACCTCTACGTCCGGCGCCGGGAGCCCGTGGTCGTCTTCGGGTCGGTGGATACGGGGATCCCCACCCCCGTCGGCGCCGACGGCCTCACCCTC
>CAYSYY010000049.1:0-13287 GCA_964435265.1 uncultured Gemmatimonadota bacterium | reverse complement strand
CATCGCCATCCGGATCGGGTACGACAATACGCGCGCCCACCTCATGCAGGCCGGTCTCGACTACCTGGTCATGCCCTCGATCTTCGAGCCGTGCGGCCTGAGTCAGATGTACGCGATGTGCTACGGTACGATCCCGATCGTGCGAGGGGTGGGCGGGCTGGCCGATACGGTGACCGATTATACCGTCTCACCCGAGACGGGAACGGGCTTCGTCTTCCACTCCGCCGATCCCGGGGCGCTGCAGGCGGCCGTGCACCGGGCCATAAGCGTGTACCGGTACCGGACGATCTGGTCGGAGCTGCGTCGCCGGATCATGCTGCAGGACTGGAGCTGGCGGGTGTCGGCCGAAAGATACCTGGAACTCTACCGCGAGGTGGCCGCCCGCCCCCGGAGTCCGATCGGACGGGCGGCACTGACCTGAAGCCCGGAACTCCCCAACGCTGCGATCCTCACCTCACCGGATGGCTGTCGATATAGGGTCGTACCCGGGTCTGCCAGATCCGCCGGCCGTCCCCGCGCTGCGGGTCGTTGCTCACCACCGCCTCGAGACCGGTCAACAGTCCCGGTTCCAGATCGGTGTCGAGATGCGCCGCGGCCAGCTGCACCACCCGCCCGGCGTACTGCAGGATCTGTACCGTCTCGATATCCCCGGGATCGTCGAAGAACCAGCCGCAGCTGGTGTACATGAGCATGGCGAAACGCTGCAGCTCGAGCAGGGGCAGCCCGGCCCGGACCCGTTCCGGAGCGACCCCCGGCGCTCCCTGCTCATCCAGGAAGCGCCTGACGCTCCACTCCGAGGGATCGAGCACGAGGTCGATCCAGGCGTCCCGCGCCGCCCAGGGATCGACGAAGAACGCCGCCCCCCGGCGCTCGAAGAGCGCGGCGGCGCTGTCGCGCAGCCAGTCGAGGGCGTCGCGCAGGGGACCGCGCCAGGCCTGGCTCCATCCCGGCTCGCGGCCGCCGGCGCAGCCGCAGTCGCTGCGCCAGCGCTCCACTCCGTGCGGGCAGCTCCACGAGGTGTTGGCGGCGATCAGCACCTCCCCCTGCGGCGGACAGCGCTCCAGGAAGTCGCCGTAGACGGTGAGTTCGAGCCCGGGGGCGGCCTCGATCGCATCCAGCGCCCCCGCCAGGGCTTCCGCCCCACCCTTTTTGTGGTGACCGAAGGTCTCGCCGTCGGTGGCCAGGTGTACCAGCCGGGGGAGGGCCGCCGGGTCTGCCGGAGCCTCCACCGCGACCGCCGCCCCCATTAGCATCTCGGCGAAACGTTCGGGGCTCGAGAGCGCATCGCCGAAGGAGACCGCCACCCCGAGCCGATCATCGTAGAAGAACACCGCCAGGTTCCCCCCGCCGGGCAGGTTCACCCGCCAGGGCCGGGTGGTGTCGATCCGCTCGGGCTCGGAGCCCCCGACGTCCCCACCACTCCCACTCCCGTAATCGTTCCCGCTGCCTCCGCCACCTCCGCCGTCCCCACCACCCCCGCCGCGGCCGCCGATGGGCCGCCATGTCTCCTCGCCGAGCGGCCGCCAGGCCCGGGCCTGGGTGGGGTGCAGGATGACGAAGCGGAACCCCAGTTCGGCGGCGATCCTCAGGCTCTCGGTGTCGACCGCCATCTCGGGCAGCCAGAGACCTTCGGGGGGACGCCCGAAGCGATGTTCGAATTCGCGACGGCCCCAGATGATCTGGGTGCGCTTGTCGCGCGCCGGGGCCAGCGGCAGGATCATGTGGTTGTACGCCTGGGCGATCGCCGGGCCGTGCCCGCGGAAGCGTCGCACTCCCTCCCGGTCCTGCTCCCGGATAGCGGCGAATATCTCCGGCCGCTCGCGCTCCAGCCAGGTCATGAGGGTGGGACCGACGTTGAAGCTCAGGCGGGCGAAGTTCCCGATGGCCGCGTTGGGGGCATAGCTCTCGTCGGCGATGCGTTCGTTCCAGTCGTTCCAGGGTGCGGCCGTGGGCTGGGGCTCGATCCGCCCCAGCCATGGGTTCTCGCGCGGGGGCTGATAGAAGTGCCCGTGCAGACAGATCGCGGTCATCGGAAGATCCTGATCGAGCGCGGCGGCAGGTTCACGGTGATAGATTCCCCGAATCGCCCGGAGGCCACGGGCTCGGCCTCGACCGCCGCCGGCCGGCCGCCCCCGCCGCCCCCGAACCGTTTCGCATCACTCGAGAGCAGTTCGGCCCACTGCCCCCCGTGCGGCACGCCCAGGCGGTAGGCGCGGTGGGCCTGCGGAGAGAAGTTGGCCACCACCACGACCTGAGCCGTGTCTTCACCCCCGGAACGGATCCAGCTCAGCACGCAGCGCGCGGCGTCATCGGCCTCGATCCACTCAAGCCCCCCCGGCCGGCAGTCGCGCCGGTGCAGGGCGGGCTCGGAGCGGTAGAGCTCGTTGAGGGCGGCGAGCCACTTCCGGATGCCGGCGTGACGGGGTTCCGAGAGCAGTTCCCAGGGTAGCTCGCGGTCGTGGTTCCACTCGCTCTCCGGCGCCAGCTCGCTGCCCATGAAGAGCAGCTTCTTCCCCGCCAGGGTGAACATGTACCCCAGCAGCAGGCGCAGGTCGGCGAAGCGCTCGGCCTCGCTCCCCCGCATCTTCCCGAGCAGGGAACCCTTGCCGTAGACCACCTCGTCGTGGGAGAGCGGCAGGACGTAGTTCTCCGATCCCGAGTAGATGGCCCGGAAGGTGAGCAGGCGGTGACGGTCGGAGCGGGTGGCCGGATCGCCGGAGAAGTAGCGCAGGGTGTCGTTCATCCACCCCATGTCCCATTTGAGCCCGAAACCCAGCCCCCCGCTCCAGGTGGGGTGCGAAACCCCCGGCCAGGCGGTGGCCTCCTCGGCGATGGTGTGCACGTCGGGGTACTCGCGGTAGACAGTTTCATTCAGCCGTTTGAGGAACTCCACCGCCTCGAGGTTCTCGTTCCCGCCGTAGCGGTTGGGTTCCCACTCCCCCGGCCGGCGGGAGTAATCGAGGTAGAGCATCGAAGCCACGCCGTCCACACGCAGGGCATCGGCGTGGAAACGGTCGAGCCAGTAGAGCGCGCTCGAGATGAGGAACGAGCGCACTTCGCCCCGCCCGTAGTCGAAGATCAGGCTGGTCCAGTCGGGGTGGTAGCCGCGGCGCGGATCGGCATGTTCGTAAAGAGCGCCGCCATCGAAGCGGGCCAGGGCGAAATCGTCGGCCGGGAAATGGCTCGGCACCCAGTCCAGGATCGCCCCGATCCCGGCCCGGTGCAGAGTGTCGACCAGGAATGCGAAGTCGTCGGGAGTCCCGTAGCGGGCCGTGGGAGCGAAGTAGGCGGTACACTGGTAGCCCCAGGAGCCGTAGAAGGGATGTTCCATGATTGGCATGAACTCGACGTGGGTGAAGCCGAGTTCACGCACATGATCTGCAAGCCGGGGGGCGATCTCCCGGTAACTGAGGAACTCCCCGTCGGAATTCCACCGCCACGATCCCAGGTGTGCTTCGTAGATCGAGAGCGGTGCGTCGATCGAGTCGCGCCCGCCCCGGGCCGCCATCCACTCCCCGTCGGTCCACTCATGGCCGTCGGCTTCGATGATCGAGGCCGCGTGGGGCGGTTCCTCGGTCGCCCGGGCGAAGGGATCGGCTTTCTCGCGCACTCCGCCCCACCGGCCGGTGCGCAGGTGGAACTTGTACATCATCCCCGGCCCGGCTCCGGCCACCCACCCCTCGAAGATCCCCGCCCCCCGGCGCCGGCGCAGCAGGTCGATTTTCGGATCCCAACCGTTGAATTCTCCCATGACCGCGACCCGCTTCGCCCGCGGCGCCCAGACCGCGAACCGGGTTCCCGGCTCCCCCTCCGGGCCGGGTTCGGGGTGGGCTCCCAGCAGCCGGTAGAGCCGGCCGTGCCGGCCCTCGCGGAAGGCCTTCACGTCATCCCGGGTGATCGGGGAAACCGGGAGTGGATTTCGGGGGGCGGCCATGACGGCTCAGGACGTTCCTTTCTACGGACTCTTCGCCGGACCCTCTCGTCTCAACGCATCGATCTCCCCGAGCATAGCATGAATGTCGGCCCGGGTGGTGAATTCCTCGAGCGCATACCGGCTCCGGCGCAGCCAGTTGGGCAGTTCCCTTCCCGTACCGGGCACGTTCTGCGGCCGCCGTTCCCCCCAGAGGTCCTCGAGCGTGACCATGAACAGCCGGGCCGGAGAGCGGGCCAGATACCGGTGGCAGGCCCGCATGATCGCCTCGAGGGAGCCGGAATCGGAGGACGCGGCCGAAGTGAGCAGTCCCGCGGATCCGAGCCAGCGCTCCAGCGCCGAGCGGGCTGCGGCCCGCTCCCGGTCGATTCCTCCGGCGGTGGCCTCGTCGAGATGATCGAGCCGGGCCAGCAGTGCGGTATCTTCATCGTTCCAGAAGGCGGCGAACAGGGGCATATCGTGGGTGTTCAGGGCCGTCAGGTACTCCGGGCCCGGTTCCGGGAGCGCCTCCGCCGGATCGGGTCGCAGCTCGCTCTGCACGATGTACATCCGGTACAGGCCGTGGCGCTGCATGCGGGCGCGGACCGAGCGCGGTACCGTGCCCAGGTCCTCCCCCACGATCTCAGCCCCGGCCCGCGACGCCTCCAGCAGCAGAATCGCCAGGCGTTCGTCGGGACGGTCGTGGACATAGGCGCCGGCCGTGGCCGGGTACCCGTCGGGGATCCAGAACAGGCGGGAAAGGCCCATGATGTGGTCGAAGCGCAGCAGGGGAGCGTACCGCAGGTGGGCCTGCAGGGCCGCCCGGAAATAGCGGTACCCGGTCGCCCTTTCGCGCTCCGGAACGAGCGGCGGGAAGCGCCAGTTCTGTCCCTTGCGGAAGAAGGTGTCGGGCGGCGCCCCGACCGCAACGCCGGCGGCGAAGAGAGAGCGGAAGTACCAGGCGTCGAAGCTGTCGGGCGGCACTCCGACCGGATAGTCGAGGTACAGGGCGGTCCCGGCTTCGGCCGCGCGTCCGGCGAGCCCGGCGAGCTGTCCGGCCAGCCGGTACTGCACGTACTGGTGGTAGCGGCAGGCCCGGGGATCGTATGAGGCCTCGTCGATCACACCGCCGGCCGCTCCGGCCGGCCACTCCGGCCAGGGGCGGCCGTCAGTCTCCCCGGCCGCCATGAAGCGGGCGTAGGCTTCCAGTATCGAAGTTCCTTGTTCTGCTCCGACCTCTTTCCCGGCGCCTGCTGCGGCCCTCTTTCCGGCCGCTTCTTTATCTTCCGCACCAATCCCAGCCCCCGTCCCCCAGCCGCCCCCAGTTCCCACACCCGCCAGGAATCCGGCGAAATCCTCCGGGGGACCGTCGGCGAAGAAGCAGTCGGAGAGCAGCTCGAGCAGGCGGCGTTTGAGGGCCATCACCTCGCCCTGCTGCGGCGCCTCATCGGCCCGAAGCTTCTCGAGCTCATCCCGGAACGCGGTCGAGGCCATCAGTTCGCGGGCGGCGGCACACCGTTCCAGCTCGGGCAGCCGCCCGATATCCAGGTAGACCTCGTTGAAGAAGAGCCGGCTGGCCGGCGCATACGGGCTGGGGGTTCCGTCGCCGACATGCCGGGCGGCCAGCAGGGGCAGGGTGCCGACGAAGGATCCGCCGAGACCGGCCGTCCATGCCAGCAGCCGCTCCAGATCGCCTAGATCGCCGATCCCGAGGCTCTGCTTGCTTATAAGGGCATAGAGCGGCAGGAACACACCCCACCGGCGCGAAGACGGAGCATCGCCTGGTGATGCCCCGGAACCTTCAGCGGCTCCGAAACCTTCAGCGGCTCCGGCGGCGGACCCGGCACCGGCGGCGGTCCATGAACCGGCGCCGGGCGGTATGAGGCGGTCGGGGGCGGCTATGACCAGCGAGCCGGCCTGCTCTCCCCCGACTTCCACATTCAGCCGGTGGTACCCGGGCGCGAGACCGGCCGGCAGGGGGAAGGCGACCGCCCGGATCTCCCTCGCTCCCAGGCGGGTCGTGCCCAGCGTTCGCAGCTCCTCAGGCCGGCCCTCCCAGAGGCAGCGACCGGTTCCGTGGGAGCTGCTCGCGCTGTAACCGTTCCCGTGATGGACGCTCGCGCCGGGATCGCAGCCCCCGGAGTCCCCCCGGACCTCTTCCGGGACCAGTTCGATCCGCATTCTGCTCCCGGCCTCCTCCGGCCCGAAGCGCACCACCGCCGCCGCCGGCCGCCCCTGCCAGGCCACCGTCACCGGCTCGCAGGTGCGGGTGGTCAACTCCTCGAGGCGATGCCGGATCGCGTCCGGGACGTCCCCGGCGTCGGCGACCGGAGCGCCGAGCGCGCGCAGCACGGCCAGGGCGGAATCAGGAGGAGTGTGACGGTGTTCGCCGAAGACATCGAACCAGGAGGTCCGGACGCCGTAGAGATGAGCAAGCCGGAGCAGGTCGGCGCTGACGCGATCTGACATGCGTCCCTCAGGCGGTCGAGGCCGGACCGTAGTAGCGCTCGACGTACTCCAGCATCATCCGGCGGGCGCTGAACTCGCAGCCGGCCGTCCGTATGGCCTGCTTCATGACCTCCAGCCAGCTCTCGGGCACACCCTGACCGTTCCGGTCGTAGTAGAGTGGAACGATGTCGGTTTCGAGGGTGGAGTAGAGGGCTTCGGCATCAGCGATGTTGCGGGCTTCGATGTCTTCGGGGTGTTCGCCGGCGAACTCATCCAGGGTCGGTTCGGGACCGATCGCCCAACCGTTGGCGCCCCGGTAGGCTTCGAGCCACCAGCCGTCGAGGGTGGAGAAGTGCGGGATGCCGTTGAGTGCGGCTTTCTGCCCGCTGGTACCGCTGGCTTCCATGGGGGGCAGCGGCGTGTTCATCCAGACATCCACTCCGCTCACCAGGTAGCGGGCCAGGTCCAGGTCGTAGTCCTCGACGAAGGCGATGCGGCCGGCCAGAGAGGGGTCCAGCGCGAGCCGGTAGACCTGTTTGATCAGATCCTGCCCGTGCTCGTCGCGGGGATGGGCCTTGCCGGCGAAGATGATCTGTACCGGATGGTCCTCGTTCAGCAGGATCCGGCGCAGCCGCTCCATGTCGCGGAAGATCAGGTTGGCCCGCTTGTACGTTGCGAACCGCCGTGCGAATCCGATTGTGAGCACCTCGGGATCGAGCAGCAGCCCGGCCGAGACCACCTGAACGGTCTTGAGTTCACCGTCCACCCACGACCGGCGGATGCGTTCGCGCAGGATGAGCTGCAGGCGCAGCTTGCGCTCCAGGTGCGCCTGCCAGAGTTCGTCCGAGGGGATGTCGATGACCAGGTCCCAGAGGGTGCTCTCGTGCTGGCGGTCCATCCAGCCGGCTCCGAGATGCCGGTCGAAGAGGTGGAGCATCGGCGGGGTTATCCAGTTCGGGACGTGTATCCCATTGGTGATGTGGTCGATCGGGACCGCGGCCTCGCTCCGGTCGGGCCAGAGGGGCTGCCACATCCGTCGGGCCACCTCACCGTGGCGCCGGCTCACGCCGTTGCACCAGCCGGTCGTGCGCAGAGCGAAGGCGGCCATGCTGAACATCCCGAAGCCGTTATGCGGTTCGGCAGCCAGGGCGAAGATCTGCTCGGCGTCAATGTCGGCGGCGTCCATGAAATACCCGAGCGCCTGCGAGACCAGGTCGCGCGAGAACCGGTCGTGCCCCGCCGCCACCGGCGTGTGGGTGGTGAAGAGGGCGTTGCGGCGGAGTTGTGCGAGGGCGTCGTCGAACGGAATCCCGCCGGCTGTCTTCTCGCGCAGCCGTTCCAGCGAGAGGAAGGCGGTGTGTCCCTCGTTCAGATGCCAGAACGAGGGCGTGATCCCGAGCGCGCGCAGCACCCGCACTCCGCCGATGCCCAGGATCATTTCCTGGCGGACGCGCATCCGGTCGTCGCCGGAATACAGCTGGGCGGTGAGTTCGCGGTCCTCGTCGTTGTTGCCGTTCACGTCGGTGTCGAGCAGATAGATCGGCACACACCCAAGGTCGATCCGCCAGGCGCCGACGTGCACCAGCCGGTCCTCCAACCGCACCGCCGCCAGATGTTCGTCGCCGTTCCCCGGGTCGATCCATTTGAGCGGCATCAACTCGGGATCGAAGGTCTCGGCGATCGCTTCCTGGGTACCGTCGGCGCGCAGCCGCTGGTGGAAGTAGCCCTTCTGGTAGAGCAGGCCCACCGCGACCATCGGCACGTGCAGATCGCTCGCCTCGCGGCAGTGATCGCCGGCCAGCACGCCCAGACCGCCTGAGTACATCGGCACCGATGAGTGCAGGCCGAACTCGGCGCAGAAATAGGCCACCGGGTAATCGGGGGAGAGGTCTCCGGTGAAAGGCGCCCTCCGGCCGGGACCCTCGATATCGTCGTCGAAGCGGGCCAGGATGTCGTTGAGCCGGCGCAGGTAGGCGGGATTGGTGACCGCTTCGTCGAGACGCTCCGGATCGATGGTGCGCAGCAGAGCCACCGGGTTGTACCCCACCCGCCGCCAGAGCTGTACATCCAGGGCGCGGAAGACGGCACTCGCCGCCGGATGCCAGCTCCACCAGAGGTTGTGGGCCAGTTCCCAGAGTCGAATGAGGCGTTCCGGCAGGTGGGCGGGCGGGCTGATCAGCATCGAGGGCGCATCCTTATCGCGACGGCCGGTGACAGAGACTGAAACTCGCATGCCTGGTGCTCGACTTCAATCTCAATCTCGCTCCGGATTCCTATCCGGATATCGGTCCCACCTCCGACATCCCGGCACCCCCTCACGCAACAGAGATCGTCCCCCCGCTCCTGGTTGCGGCCGGTGCGTTCCGCTACACTTGAACCGGATTCAGATTATTCCGATGAGGAGAGCCCGATGAGCGACCTCGAACCGATCCTGACGCCGGATGCTCCCGGCCCCGGCGGGCACTACTCCCAGGCGATCGTGCACCAGGGCCTGGTCTGGGTGGCCGGTCTGCTCCCCATCGATCCCGTGACGGGTGAGAAGATCCTCGGCGGGATCGAAGAGCAGACCGGGCAGGTGCTGCGGAACCTGGCCGCGATCCTCACCGCCGCCGGTTCCTCCCCCGACCGGGTTCTGCGCACCACCGTCTTCGTCGCCGATATCGAGCTGTGGGGGCGGATCAACGCCGTCTATGCCGATTTCTTCGGTCCCCACCGCCCCGCCCGTACGGTCGTGCCGGTGCCCGGACTGCACTACGGCTTCGCGATCGAGCTGGACGCGGTGGCGGCGGTATAGCCGCTGGTGACTGCTCCTCAGGCCTGCTATGCTCCCGACATGCGGATCATCACGGAATCCATCGCGCTCAGTGAGCTGAAGAAGATCGCCCGGGCCGGGTTCGGCGACATGGTCAAGGCGGTGGTCGACATCGAGCGCGGCATCATGGCCCTGGACGGCGAACTGCACGCCGACGAAGAGGCCATCCTCCTCGAAGACGGCTCCCGGCAGGCCGACCTCTGGGGCATCAATATCTATCCCGATATCGAGGAACCGGACCGGATCGAATTCGATGCCCTCATCAACATCCGTCCCCGGCAGGGGAACCAGACCCGCGGGGTGGACGATCCCGCGATCCAGGAACGGATCCTCCGGATCGTCGGGGAACTGATCACACCATGAACAGGCATCATGCCGATATCACCGGAGAGGATCATCCCCTCGATCTTTCTGCAGGCGGTGACAACCTCGATCTCACCCTGAACGGGCACCCCCCCGATATCGCGACGATCAGGTTCCATCGCGGGCTCGCCGCCGGGCGCTGGCGGACATTCCCGCTCACCGTGCAGCTCGCACACGTCGGCGGGGAGGTCGAGCGCGCCCTGCGCTGGCGCGAACGCGATCGACCGGAGCACGCCCGGAACGCCCTGGAACGGGGGCTGGAACTCCTCGATCTGACGATCGCGGATCCCCGGCATCACGGTCGCCGGCGCGAGCTCACCCGCCTGCGCGAGGCACTGCTCGACGATTTTCAGGGCGAGAACGCATTCGGATCCTCTCCGGAGAGCTGGCAGCGGTACTTCCGCTCTTTCGCCCTCGCTTCGGGAACCGTCCGATCCTGAGAATCGTCCACATCTTGGATTCACACTCGCAACTGTCGTACGTTGATTCTCAGGACAGGCGGGGATGAGAGTGTCATGAGAGACGGGGGGGGAGCAGAATGATCTCAGGAATGCGAAGTATGGCATCTTTCCGGTGGCTGGTGCTCTCGGTCCTTCTCACCGCCTGTACCTCCCGGGCTGGGACCGATTCGCACTCCTATGCTGTCAGTGCAGAGAGCGGTATCCCGACCGCCGTCACAGTCGGAGGCCCAAAGTACCACCGTGATCTTTTCACCTACGAGAGGGAGATGGTGCTCGACGCCGCTCAGAGCGACGAAACCCTGCTCTATCGCCCTGTCCAGTTCATGGCCGACGATGACGGAACGATGTATATCAACGATACCGGCCTCGGGTGTGTCCTGGTTTTCAAGGCCGACGGGCGCTATTCCCACCGGATCGGCAGCAAAGGCCGGGGACCGGGCGAAGCCGATTTCTGGGATATCCAACTGATCCGCGACGGCGTTGTTCAGCTCTACGGGATCAAGGAACGGCGAACGACGCTCTATAAAACCGACGGTGAGCTCATCGATGTCACCACCCTCTCCCCAGACATCGATCTGCTGGGCAATGACGGCCTGATCGTTCTACCCGGCGACCGGCGGTTGGTCCTGACCAGTACCGGTACCGCCGTCTCGAAAAGCGATCAGGATCAGAGCCACCAGCAATGGGGAGCGGTCATCTACAGTACAGTATGGGACACCCTGGGTGCGATCTACACTCCGTGGACGCTCGTGTCGACGATGGTCCCGATGTCACTGGGAGGAAAGTCGTGGTTCGCCCCCACCCCCCCTGGGTTTCGGTCCTCAGCCGGTCTCCCTCTACCACCCCGACCACGGCATCGTGCTCAGCCTGAGCGCCCAACCCGAGCTGCAGCTCTACGACCTCACGGGGCGACTGACCCGCACCATCCGCATCGACTCCGAATCCGAGCCGGTGATCGAGACCGACCGGGAGAGCGCCCATCAGGCATTGCTGCAGGAGGCGGAACGGGCCGAGGGATTAGCCCGACAGCAGCTCGAGATGATGGCCCGTAACTACGCCTTTGTGGATGTAAAGGCGTTCTGGGGCCGGGCCGAGATCGACCGCTAGGGCTTCTTCTGGCTCGATCGGAGCCTGCCGCCCGAAACTGAAACGGGTTCGCAGCACACTTTCATGGTCCTGAACTCCGAGGGTGAGTACCTGGGCACGACCACCCGGCCCTGGCAGCCCGCAACATACATTGCGCAGGGACGGCTGTATATCCTCGAGGAAGATCCCGAAACGGGCGAGATCCTGCCGACGGTCTACCGCATCGAACCGGCTGTACCCGGGCTCACATATCCGGACTGAATGTGTCCGGCTACTGCCATCGTCGAGGAAGGCAGCCTCCGACCAACCGGAACACACTCTCTCCACCGTGCACCTGCCGGTCGAGCTGTACTGATTGAACTCTTTTCAGATCCATCTTCTCGAACAGCGTTTGTGCTCTGGTGAGGTACTCCACCCGTCCTGCGAGCTCTTCTGTTTCGGTGTAGACAACTGATCGCATTCAGTCCCCACCGCAAGCGCCCCCTGATCCATATGGGAGCGGTTTCTTCATCATCAGCACCTGCCTGTAGTGCACATGGCAATGCAGGATTACCCCGTCGGGTGTTTATAGCAGGGCGTTATGTTCTACTCCCCGAACGCGCTGACCGCGGTATCGACCTCCTCGAAGACCTTCAGGATCGAATCGAAGGAGACGATATCGAAGACCTTCTGCACGAAGGGCTGGGGGGCGGCGCAGTAGAGGTCGCCGCCTTTGCTGCGCAGGCGGTGCACCAGCCGGATGAGGATGCTCAACCCGCCCGAGGACATGTAGTCCACGCCCGAGAGATCGAGCACCACCTTGCGCCGCTCACCCAGGTCCTCGATCAGCCGGTCGTACGCCGTGGGAGCTTCGATGGCATCGAGCCGTCCCTGCAGGCGGAAGATGTGTCCGTCGGGATCGAATCCGGTACGGGTGATCTCAAGAGCCATCGTTGTTTCCTCCCAGCGCCTGAACGGCTTCGTCGACAGTTTCGAAGATATCGAGAACAGTCGTGAGCATGAGAGATGTGAACAGTTCCATGATCTTGGGATTGACCGTCGCGAGCGCGATCCGTCCGCCCGCCGCCAGACACTCGCTGCGGCATCCCATCAGGGTTCCGATCCCGGAGGAGTTGAGCCACGGCACACTCGCCAGATCGATGACGATGCGGTTGAGCCCCTCGGCCAGAACCAGCCGGACCGAGCGGTAGAGGTCCTCGTTCAGTCCGCCTTCGATCATCGGACCCCGCGGAGTGAAGACGAGGATATCGCCGTGGCGGGTGAGCGATACGATATCTGTCATCGGGCGTCCACCCCCCCCTTCCTTGACAGTTAAAAGGGCCCGCCGATACGATACAACATGTTATGCCATCGGAGCTTGAGCAGGTGACCGATCCCTCGCGTCGGATCTACGAACTGACGACTCTCTACGAGATCAGCCGGATCCTGCTCGCCTCACCCACCCCCGAGCAGCTCGCTTTTGACGCGCTGACGGCCTCGATGGGCCTGACGGGTGCGGAGTGGGGCATTCTATGGCAGGCGTGCGCCCCGCCGGGCACTCTGCTTCACCTGCGCAGCTGCGGGCGTTCCGCTCCCCGGGATCCCACCTTCCAGCTGCCCCCCGAATGGGTCGATCTGCTCACCGATCGGCAGCAGCCGATCGTCCTGGCCGATGGTGCCGCCCCGGACGGATCGGCCGGCTCGGGGCGGAGGCGGGAATCCCCCGCATCGCTGGCCGGGATCGGCGCCGAGATGCTCCTGCCGCTGTCGGAGCGGGGGAGCTTCCTCGGGCTGATGGCTCTGGGTCCCAATCCGCTCGGACGACCCCCCGATCCCTTCCTGCTCGAACTCCTCGCCTCGGTCAGCCAGCTCATCGCCATCGCGCTGGGGCGGCACAGCCGGTCCCCCGAGGCGGACCTCGCACAGGTACCACCCGACATCCAGGCCTACCGCCGACAGTATCCGATCTTAGGAGAGATCGTAGGGGAAAGCCAGTCGGTTCTGGACCTCTACGAGCACCTGACCACCGTCGCCGGCTCCTCCTGCACGGTGCTCCTCGAGGGGGAAACGGGATGCGGCAAGGAACTGGCGGCCCGTGTCCTGCACGGGCTCAGCCCCCGCTGTGACGGCCCCTTCATCGAAGTGGACTGCGGCGCCATCCCCGAGAACCTCATCGAGAGCGAACTCTTCGGTCACGAGAAGGGCGCCTTCACCGGCGCCGCGACCGC
>CAYSYY010000048.1:0-13352 GCA_964435265.1 uncultured Gemmatimonadota bacterium | reverse complement strand
TCGTACTTCATGTTGTACTCGATCTGGTCGAAGGGTACGTGCCCCGGGCCCTCGATCATGACCTGGCAGCCCTTCGCCCAGGCCCGCTCGGTGAGCTCGCCCAGAGTGTCGGTCTCCCGCAGCTGGGCCTCGTCGGTAGCGTCGGAGAGCCCGCCGGGGCGCAGGCCGTCCCCCAGACTGAAGGAGACGTCGTACTGCCTCATCAGCTCGCAGATCTCGTCGAACATCTCGTAGAGAGGGTTCTGGCGCCCGTGGTGGATCATCCACTTGGCCAGCAGCGAGCCGCCCCGGCTGACGATCCCGATGAGCCGGTCGGCCACGAACTCGAGGTGTTCCCGCAGCACCCCGGCGTGCAGGGTGAAGAAGTCCACCCCCTGACGGGCCTGCTTCTCCAGCTCGGCCAGGATGACCTCGCCGGTCAGGTCCTCGACCCGCCGCCCGATGATCATCGAGTAGATAGGCACCGTGCCCACCGGTACGGTGGCGGCCCGCACGATCGCCTCGCGGGTGGCGTCGAGGTCGCCTCCGGTGGAGAGGTCCATGACCGTATCGGCTCCCCAGCGCACCGACCAGCGCATCTTCTCCAGCTCCTCCCCGGCACTAGAAGAGACCGGTGAGGCGCCCAGGTTGGCGTTGATCTTGGTCGTGGCCGCCCGTCCGATGGCGATCGGATCGAGATCCCAGGAGAGGTGGATCCGGTTGGCCGGGATGATCAGCCGACCCGCGGCGAGTTCGTCGCGCACCTGTTCGGGGCTCAGGTACCCCTCCCGTTCGGCCACCCGACGCATCTCGGGGGTGACGATCCCCAGCCGGGCGGACTCGAGCTGGGTCCGGGGCTCGAATCCCTCCGGAGCCCGGGCCTGCTCATCGGATCGTTCCCACCCGGCGGGGAGGAAATCCCAGGCCGTCTTCTCCGACGGCATGGGCATCCCCGGCGTATCGGGCGAGGAGAACGTCCAGGGCGTCCCGATCCCGGCCGGCCGGGCGAAGCTGCCGGGGGTGGTGCCCTCCCCCGAGGAGGAGGGATCGCCGCCGCGGGTGAGGTCTGCGAAACGGTCGGGGGACGATGACGGACGGCGGGAACTCACGGGGATCACCTGCTTTCCTACGCCGGCATGATCCGGATCAGGTTCGAGGGTGTGATCTCAGTTCCGCCTGAGCCCCGGGACGCGGCGCGCGCCGCTTCAATCCGGAGGGCGGAACACCCCTAGCATGTCGGTGGTGAAGGCAAGATAGGGATCCGCACCGGCAGGGGCAACCGGTGCCCGGGCAGGGACCTCCCGGTGCTTGGACATGGACCGGCCGGTGCCCGGGTGCGGACCGGCCGGCGCCGGCGCCGATACCGTCACCGCTTTCTGTTATACTGGTACGATGAACCGGTGAGGCCGCCGCGCCCGCCAGCCTTGAAGTGCTGGTCGCGTTCTTTTACATTGGCTGCTTCATCTGCGCAGGAGCATGAACGATCACCCGCCCGTAACCCTCGAGTGTGCGCATGCATGACATAATCGAGAATCCGGACAAGGTCACCGCGGCCGACATCATCGTCGGCATCCCCTCATACCAGGAAGCCGACAGCATCGCCTACCCCACCGACATGGCCGACCGGGGACTCCGGGAATTCTTCCCCAATCTCTCGGCCGTGATCATCAACGTGGACAACAACTCCCCCGACGGCACGAAGGAAGCCTTCCTGGGCACCCCCACCCAGACCCCGAAGGTATACATCTCCACCCCGGAAGGGGTGAAGGGCAAGGGGAACAACCTGCGCAACCTCTTCCGGGCCACGGTAGAGCTCAACGCCCGGGCGACGGTCGTCGTCGACGCCGACCTCAAGAGCATCACCCCCTACTGGATCCGCTATCTGGGCGAGCCGCTCATGGGCCGGTTCGACTTCGTCACCCCGATCTACGTCCGCCACAAGTACGACGGGACCATCACCAACCACATCGCCTACCCCCTGCTGCGCAGCCTCTTCGGCCTGCGGGTGCGCCAGCCGATCGGCGGCGACTTCGGCTTCTCCGGCACCCTGGCCCGGGCCTTCCTCTCCGAGAAACTCTGGAACGACAAGATCGCCAACTTCGGCATCGACATCTGGATGACGGCCATCGCCATCGCGCGGGGATTCAACGTCTGCCAGGCTTTCCTGGGCAGCCCCAAAGTGCACCGGGCCAAGGATCCGGCGGCCGATCTGACCATGATGTTCACCCAGGTCGTTTCGACCCTCTTCGACCTGATCGTGGTTTTCGAGTACCTCTGGAAGCACGTTGATGAGAGCCGCCCGAGCAGCATCTTCGGATTCGGGCTGGGAGTGGACGAGAAACCCCCCGAAGTGCACGTGAGCACCGACAAACTCTTTGCCAGCTTCACGGGCGGATTCCAGAAGTACGGTGAGCTGTGGGAGCAGATCCTCCCTCTGCCGGAGTTCATGCAGATCCAGAAACTCGCCGAGGAGATGACCGAGGAGACCTTCTTTTATCACAGCGACCTGTGGGCCCGGATCATCTTCAATTTTGCCATCGCCTACAAGAAGGGGGAGCACGACGAGAAGGAACTCCTCGAATCGCTCATCCCCTTCTACCATTCCCGCGTGCTCTCGTTCGTGAACAAGACGGGATCGTTCGGCACCCTGGAGTGCGAGGAGTACTTAGAAAACATCCTGCGCATCTTCGAGCGGGAGAAATACTATCTGATCCAGCGCTGGGACGAGGCGCGCAATACCCACGACAGCCTGCTCTTCGCCCCCGATACCTGCTGAAGTATAGCCCGTTTCTTATCCCCGGAAACCCCGGGCGATCGCGGGGAGACTCAACCTCCGATGAACCGCCAGACGTTGGCTACCAGGAAGCAGACCGCGAATGCGATCGCCAGGGGCATCAGCGCCCCGACCACGGTCCACTTCCGGTTCCCCGTTTCTTTCCAGATGGTGAAAATGGTCGTGGAGCATGGATTGTGCAGCAGGCTGAAGAGCATCAGGCAGACCGCGGTGAGCAGGGTCCACCCCTGCCCGTCCACCAGCAGGGTATGGAGTTCGGCCAGGCTCGTGATCTCCACCATCTGTCCGGCCCCGGTGTATGCCATGAGGATGGTGGGCACCACGATCTCGTTGGCCGGGATGGCGATGATGTAGGCCAGCAGGATGACACCGTCGAGTCCGAGCGAGCGCCCGAACGGATCCAGGAACGAGGAGAACACGGCGGTGAGGCTCTCGCCGCCCACGGTGATCGCACTCAGGGTCCAGATAACGGCCCCGGCCGGTGCGGCCATGAAGATCGCCCGCCAGAGCACGAAGAGGGTGCGGTCGATGAGCGAGGTATAGAGGATCTGACCCAGGTTCGGTCGCCGGTACGGCGGCAGCTCCAGCGTGAAGCTCGAGGGTTCCCCTTTGAGTACGGTCTTCGAGAGGAAGCCCGAGACCAGCAGGGTGGTCACGATCCCGAGTATGACCACTCCGACCACCGTGCCCGCCGCTGCGGCCGAAGCCAGCGCGGCCGGCATGCTGGCGCCGACGAAGAGGGTCGCCAGCATGATCAGAGTGGGAAAACGACCGTTGCAGGGGACGAAGTTGTTGGTCAGGATGGCGATCAGCCGCTCCCGGGGGGAATCGATGATCCGGGCGGCGATCACTCCGGCGGCGTTGCACCCGAATCCCATGCTCATCGACAGCGCCTGTTTGCCGTGGGCGCCGGCGGCCTGGAAGAGGCGGTCGAGGTTGAAGGCGATCCGCGGCAGGTAGCCCAGGTCCTCTAGGAAGGTGAAGAGCGGGAAGAAGATGGCCATCGGCGGCAGCATGACCGAAACCACCCAGGCCAGACCTTTGTAGGTGCCGTGCCAGATGAAGCCGGTGATCCACCAGGGAAGGCCGACCGCCTCGAAGAGCCGGGCTCCCTGCTCCCCGATCCAGAAGAGAACGAAGGCCAGCCCCTGCGAAGGGTAGTTGGCGCCCGCGACCGTGATCCAGAACACCAGCGCCAGCCCGGCGAACATGATCGGCAGGCCCCAGAGAGGGCTGGTGACGATGCGGTCGATCCGCGCATCGAGTCCGGCCCGCCGGCCGCCCCACACGCCGGAGTGATGCTGCGCCAGGCGGGCGGCGTCGCGGAAGATCGCCTCGACCAGCCGGTCACGCAGGCCGGCGCCCAGCCGCTGCTGCAGCAGATCGGCGCGCGAGATGATCTGCTCGGGGGCCGGAACGCTCACGCGCAGATCCCCCCCCCGGCCGTGACGAGCCGGGCGAGCTCGCCGCTCAGCAGAGCCTGCCGGACGGCGTAGTCCCCGTCGAGCAGTCGCAGGGCGATCCAGCGCGCATTGGGCAGGCCGGGATGAAGTTCCTCGAGCATCGGGACCAGCTCATCGAGCGCCCCCTGGACCTCGCCGGTGACCGGCAGCCGGCGCGGCCGGGCCGTCATGCGGCCCTCGATCACATCGGTGAGGGTGGTCATCAGTTCCCCGAGCCCGCGCCCGTAACGGGCCACCGTCGGCACCACCGGCACCCCGAGGTCCCCGGCCAGCCCGACGTGGTCGATCGTGATCCCCTTGCGTTCCGCCTCATCCATCAGGTTCAGGCAGACCACCACCCGGTCGGTGATCTCGAGCACCTGCATGACCAGATTGAGGTTCCGCTCCAGAGCGGTGGCGTCGACCACCACGATGGTGCCGTGGGGCCGTCCGAAGAGGATGAAATCGCGCGCTATCTCCTCGTCGACCGAGGCCGAGAGCAGCGAGTAGGTGCCGGGCAGATCCACGATGCGGTAGCGCATCCCCCGGTGGACGTGCAGTCCCTCCGCCCGGGTCACCGTCTTGCCCGGCCAGTTGCCGGTGTGCTGCTTCAGACCGGTGAGGGCGTTGAAAAGGGTGCTCTTGCCGGTATTCGGATTCCCCGCCAGAGCCACCCCGTAATCGCAGCCCTCCTGATCGATACCCAGCCCGTCGAGCCAGGGCCTGATGCCTGCTCCCCCCGCCTCGTCCCGGGGCCGGATGCCCGAACCCTTCGCCGCGTCATCCATCGCTCACCTCCGGTCCGCCGCCCGATCCCTCACGCTGCCCGCCGCCCGCTCCGCCGCCGGGTCCCTCACGCTGCCCGTCGCCCGGTCCGCCGCCCGAGCCCGCCGCGGCCGGTTCGAGCAGGATGAGGTCGGCCTGGGATGAACGCAGGGCGATCAGCGTTCCCCTGATACGGTAGGCGCGGGGATCGCCGAAGGGGCCCGTACTGCCGACCAGAACCCGGGCGCCGGGAGTGAAGCCGAGATCGAGCAGGCGCCGCCGGGTGAGCCCCCGGCAATTCTCATCCAGACCGAGGATGGTACCGGTTTCACCCTCGGGCAGGTCGGAGAGGCGCCGGAAGGGGCCCACCACCCGCTCCTCGGCGGGCGGGGCCGCGACGGTGATGTTGGCCGCCACCACCGAGGCCACCACGCACTCCTTCTCCCCCGCTTCGAAACGCAGGCGGGCGGGGGTCCGCTCCAGGATCCGCACATCCTCACCCAGCCGCAGCCCCTCGGCCAGCAGCTGCTGGTAGACCTCGGGCGGTTCGTCTTCCAGATGGGTGATCCGCGCCGGGGTGTCGAGCGGCCAGCGGGTGAGCGGCATCCCCTCGAGGGCTGCGACGGTACCGTCGGCCGCGGGGATGGGATCGCCGTGGGGATCGAAGCGGGGGTGGCCGAGACGGGCTTCGAGCGCATCGGCCTCTTCGGGGGTGAGAGTGTGTTCCACCTTCTCGGCCAGGGTGTGGAACTCTGCCTCGCGGACCTCGGTCTCGTCGGCCAGATAGCGTTCCCAGAGGCGGTGAGCGCGAACGATCTGAAGAGCATAACTGCGCCCCCCGGGGGTCAGGACGTACCCGTCGGCCTGCGGCCGGGCGAAACGGTGAGTTATGAGTTCATCGAGGAGTTCGGCCGCCTCGCCGGTGCTTATGCTCAGAACCCCGGCGAGGGTCGCCAGGGTGGCCGGCCGCCGTTCGGCTTCGCTGGAATAGAGATGTTTGAGTGCATCCTCACGGCGCACCCGGGCCGTCGTCTCACGCGACGCCCGCCACCGCCAGAACAGGCCCGGGCCGGGCCGGAACAGGAGCCACAGCAGGGCAGCCACGAGCGCCGCGGCCAGGAGTGAGATGACGGGATCAGGCATCGGTGCCTCGACGGTCGGTGGAAATCGTACGATCGCGCATTAGGCTTGCCTAATTATATGTCGGGAGAGGTTCCCTGTCAAATCCTTGAATGATAAGGATTCTCATTAAGAGCTCCGGTTCGCGCCGGACCGTCAACTCCTGTCGTAGCGCCGGTCCTCGACAGTGTCATGTCACGTGGCGAATACTACAGTTCTTGCGTGACCGGGCACTAATGACATGTCATGCAACGAATACCACGGTTGGTGCGTCGCCGGGCACTATCGCAGGACCACCACCTTGCGCACGCTCACGGCCGTCCCCGAACGCAGTTCGATCAGGTAGATGCCTGACGGGACCTGCCGCCCGTCGCGATCGCGGCCGTCCCATCGCAGGGATCCCTCATGGACCCGGTTCTCGAGCGATCCTTCGAAGATCACGGCCACCTGGCGGCCACGGGTGTCGTAGACCCGGAGGCTCACCGTATTCAGACCGGCCGGGAGCGCCGAGAGATCGACCCGCATGAGTACCGGAGTCGAAGACGAAGGATTGGCGGGATTCGGGTAGGGGGGACCGAGCCTGACCTCCCGGGCCTCGTCGGCCGCCACTCCGCTCGAGGATGACCACGCCTCCAGCCGGATATCGTCTATCCCCCAGCCTTCCGAGGCATAGTCGTAGGTCGACCAGAAGCTCAACCAGAGCTGCGGGGTGCCGGTGTACGGAGTGAGATCGACCTCGACATCCTCCCAGCCGTCCCGGATTCCGGTGGTGAAGTAGACCACCGGATCGGGATCGGTCCGGGTCCCGGCCGGGAAGGGACGGGGGGAGCTGTGGGTGCCGACCGTCATGATGGCGATGTTGTCGGCCCCGACTCCGCGCCGGCTGCGGAAGCGCAGAACAGCGCCGTGGTACCCGACCAGGCTGATCGGATCGAGCTGATCGGCCCAGTTGTACTGATAGATGACCGTGCCTTCCGGCGCGTCGGAGAGATACCACGATCCCGAGGCCGCTCCCCCCAGCGCGGTCCGTTCGAATCCGCCCAGGTCCCAGGCCGCGGTCGAGCCCTCCCAGCCTTCACTGACGAGTACCTGGGGCTCGCCCACGAAGATCCCGAGGGTGTCGAGCCGGGCATAGCCGTCGTCGGCCTGGACCAGCAGGGCGAGATCGAGCCGGTGTCCCACCGGAACGGTCCCGGCCCGGAGGCGGAAGGTATCGCTCACCAGCCGGCTCTCCCCCGGCGCCAGCGTGCCTATGTCGGCTTCGGCGTCGAGGATGGTGGCGCCGGCGCCGATTACCGACAGGGTGGCGGTGGCGTTCTCCACGTTGCGGGATATCCCGGCATTGACGAGAGACAGGGTGAGCAGTACCTCCTCGCCGGGGTCGAGCCGGCCGTCGGAGTCGCCGACGCTGTCGTCGAGGACCAGGTCGTCACAGAGCAGCACCCCGCCGGCCATCCAGGCGGTCATCCAGTTGGGACCGATGTGATCCTCCACCAGGGGCCGGATCCGGCTGGTGGGCGGCCAGAAGTTGTCGTACCAGGTCCCGACCTCCGCCACCATAGCCAGCAAGCCCAGCTCGCCGTACTCCCAGTCGACCGCGTCGCCGTTGGTGTTGTAGCCGATCATGCCTTCCCCGGTGCCCCAGGGGAAATGATTGAAGACCGAGAGCCGGGCCGCCCAGGTCTGGAAATCCTCCAGCCGGTCGACCGGATCGGAGGTGTACCCCCAGGGGTGGATGTAGACGTTGCTGTGGGAATGGTAATTGAGCGCAAACTCGAACTCGCGGCGCTCGAAGACCGCGCGCACGGCCCGGGTCTCCGGCTCGCTGAACGACTCCGGGCCCCGGTAGACACTGGAGGTCGGCGAGGGGCTGGAGCCGACATCGTCCTCGCCCCAGTGATACCCGAAGTTGCGGTTGAGGTCGACCCCGTCGTCGTTGGGCTGGAAGATCCCGTCGCCGTTGTTGTCACGCTTGTTCTTGCGCCACATCCCGCCCCCGCCGGGGCGGTAGCTCTCGTTGAAGGTATAGCCGTCGGGATTGATGACCGGTATGAACCAGAGCTCGCGCGAGGCCAGCAGGAAGGCCGCCCCCGGCTCCCCCGCCTCGTGCAGGCGTACGATGTCCTCCACGAAACCCATCAGCAGCATCACGCTGATCGGTTCCCGGGCGTGGATGAGGGAGTTGTAGAAGACGGCCGGGCGGCTGTGGTCGGGAGCCGCGGGATCGGGGGCATCGCTGACAATGAAGGCCCAGATGGTGAGGCCTTCGTGGGAAGTGCCGAGGCTGAACTTCGGGCTGATGATGTCGGGGTGGGCGGCCGCCATGTCATCCATCCAGGCCACCACCTCGTCGAAAGTGCAGTACCCGCCCATGCTCCCCGGGCCCAGCGCGGCATCGAGCCGGCTTGCGAAGTACTCCGCGGCGTCTTCGTGTACGATCTCGAAGGAGATCCCGGCCGTCCGAAGCCGGTCCAGTTCGGCGGGGGTGGCGAAGAGGATGGTCTCACCGGTGAAGGGACTCCGGTAGATCTCCAGGCCGAACCGGGCAACGCGAGCCAGGACCGGTGCGGGGGGGGCGGTGAGCCGGACCATGGCTACCGGCTCCGGTTCCTGCCAGGCCCCGGCGGGGACCGGAGCCGCGGCGAGAGCGATCAGCGCGGCGAGGAGCGCAGCGGCGCAGGCGGAGGCCGGGTGACGCGGGCGGTGACGCACCGGCCTCCTCCGCCCTCCGCCTGCCGCCCTAGCCGTCCTGGATCTCGTCGGCGCGGCGGTTGGCGGCGGCGATTTCTTCGTCGATCGCGGTTCTGACATAGACGGCGGCCTCATCGATGGCGACTTCGGTCATTTCCCGATCGCGGCTGCGCAGGATCTCAACCACGCCTTTCTCATGACCCTTCTGCCCGACCGTGATCCGCAGGGGCATACCCAGCAGATCGGCGTCGTTGAACTTCACCCCGGCCCGGAGATCGCGGTCGTCGTAAAGCACTTCCAACCCCAGATCGTGCATCTGCGTGTAGAGGGCTTCGGCTGTTTCGACGAGCTTCGGATCGGTCACGTTCACCACCAGCAGGTGCGCGTGGTAGGGAGCGATCGAGGCAGGCCACGAGTTCCCCTCCGCGGTGGCGTGGCTCTCGATGGCGGCCGCCGCGATCCGCTCCACGCCGATCCCGTAGGAGCCCATGACGATCGGCTTCTCCTCGCCGTTCTCATCCTGGAAGGTGGCCCCGAGGGCTTCGGAGTATTTGGTGCCGAGCTTGAAGATGTGCCCCATCTCGATGGCCCGGATGATCCGCACCGCCGAACCGCACTGGGGGCACGGCTCCCCCGCCGTGACCACGCGGAGATCGTGGTAGCCGTCGATCCGGGTGTCCCGCGCCAGGTTCATGCCGACGACGTGGTAGTCGTCGCGGTTGGCCCCGGTGGCTCCGTTCTGCAATCCTTCGAGCGAGATGTCGGCGACGATGCGCAGATCCTCCGGAGCGCCCACCGGGCCGATGAATCCGGCCGCGGCGCCCATGATGCGCTGCACCTCCTCGGCCTCGGCCGGACGCACGGCCGCCCCGGCCACCAGCGCCGCCTTGACCTCGTTCAGCTCGTGGCTGCCGGGCACCAGGAACATGATCGGCTCGTCGGCGGAGGTCAGGAACAGCAGGCTCTTGACCAGGCGTTCGGGAGGCAGGTCCAGGAACGCCGAGACCTGCTCGATGGTGCGCTGCTCCGGGGTATGGACCTCGGCGAGCACGGTAACCGGGCCGGGATCCGCCTTCCAGCCGGAGGCGGCGACTTCGATGTTCATGGCGTACCCGCAGGCGTCGCAGACCACTGCCTGATCCTCCCCGGCCTCTCCTTCGACCAGGAACTCCTGCGAGCCCGAGCCGCCCATGAGCCCGCTCGAGGCGCCGACCTCGAAGAAGCGGAAGCCGCAGCGGGCGAAGATGCGCCGGTAGGCCCGGGCGTGCAGGGCATAGCCGGCGTCGAGCCCCTCGGGGGTGGCGTCGAGGGTATAGGAATCCTTCATGATGAACTGCCGGGAGCGCAGCAGGCCGGAGCGGGGGCGCGGCTCGTCCCGGAACTTGGTCTGGATCTGGTACCAGATCTGCGGCAGTTCACGGTAGGAGCGGATCTCGTTGCGGGCGATGTCCCCCACTACCTCCTCATGGGTGGGTGCCAGCAGCATCCATCGGCCTTTCCGGTCCTGCAGCCGGAAGACATCGTCACCGAAGTCGGCGTTCCGGCCGGTCTCGTCCCACAGGTCGAGCGGGTTGAGGGCGGGATAGTGGAATTCCTGGCCGCCGATGGCGTTCATCTCCTCGCGGATGATCTGCATCGCCTTCAGCAGGACCCGCCACAGCAGGGGCAGGTAGGAGTAGACCCCCGCCGCCAGCAGGCGCACCATGCCGCCGCGCATCATGACTCGGTGGCTCAGCACCTCCGCATCCGCGGGATCCTCTTTCAGGGTGGGGATGAAGCTCCGGGAAAGCCGCATGCCTGCTCCTTCGGCCTGACGTGGGCCGACTTATCCTGATGTGTACCGACGCGGTCATAGAACGGCGCCGAGGGCCGGAGAGCGAGAATATAGGTACGTCCCGCTTCCGATGCACGCCGAAGCTCTCCGCCTGCGCCGGCCGACAGGAGCCACCGTTCACCGGCCGGCGGGAGCCGCCGATCCGTTCCCACCGGTCAGCCCGGGACACCGGCGGGCGCGATCGGGAGGCCGAGGTCAGAAAGCGACAGCCTTCACCTGCCCGTCCGGGCCGCAGACGTAGATCCGTCGTGCCCCGGGATCGACCGTGAACAGGGGCGCCCGGGGATCCAGCGCGATCCGCTCCACATCCGCTCCCGTCCCCAGGTCGTACCGCACCAGCTCCGGGCCCGAACCGGCCGGTGAGACCGCAACCAGGATCCACCCCGCGCCGTCGCCCGCCACCGGCGCCGACACGACCGGAGCGGTCCGGTCGGCCAGGTCGGCACAGCCGGGCAGGGGCACACTCCAGAGCACCTGGGCCCGGACCCCGGTCCGGAGCATGGTTCCGCCCCGGGTATTGACGGTGACGAAGACATGCCCCCCCGCCCAGGCGAAGATCTCCTCCACAGCGCCGCGGACCGGCCGGTACCCGCCGTGGCTGCGGGCGGTGTTCCGGCCGTCGGTCACGCTCCACAGCGCCGCCGTCCCGCCCCCCTCCCCCGTCACGATGCCCTCCTCTCCCCAGATCACGGGCGCGTTCAAGGGGCTGTCGAGACGGGGGGGGCTGCGCCACCTTTCAGCACCGGTGTTGAGATGCACCATCTGCAGCCGGCTCCCGTCGCCGGCCTGCAGGAGTACCCAGGGAGCACGGATCTCGATCGGCATCCAGCGACCGTGAACCGTCCAGAGGACGGCTCCGCTGGAGGCGTTCAGCCGGTGCAGGTCCGCACCCGTAGCGAGGAGCAGCCCGGCGGTGGCGTCGAGCACCAGGTTCTCCCCGGCCGATTCGGCCCCCAGGTATCCGACCCACCTCAGCGCGCCGTCGGCCAGAGCCAGCGCGGCGACCGATACCGTCGGCTCGCGCCGGTCGATCCGGTAGAGGACCTCCTCCGAGGTGGCGTACCATCGTTCCGTTTCCGGCTGCTCCCCGAAGGGCACGTCGGGGAGTGCTCCGTAACCGGCAGTCCAACGTATCTCACCGTTCGAAGCGGACCGGGCGACGAGTGTGCCGGCCCCGGTCTCGTCGCGTACCAGCAGCAGGATCGTATCCCGGCCTTCGACGATCCCGGCCGAGATGCAGTCCCCTGCGACCGGATCGGTGTCCCAGACCGTCGCACCGGTCCGATGATCGATCATCCGCAGGCGCCACGAACGCCCCGTGGTGCGTCCCGAGGTCGGCGGCGGGCGGTCGAAACGCTGTCGGACCAAGATCCGCCCGGTCCCGGCCTCACCGGACAGGTGCAACGCGGCGTCTCCTTCACGCGGCATGGTCCAGCGCACCGTCCCGGTGTCGGCGTCGTAACCCTCGACCGACCGCTCCCCGATCCGGACCGGCGCTCCCGGCAGGGGCATAATGAGTGCGACACTCCGGCCCTCGACGGCGGTCGACCAGACGATTGAGCCCGGGACCTCCTGACCGCCAGCGGGCATGTCGGCTCCGAGGGTACCGACCAGGGCCACCATGACGGCGGCGGTCGCACGGCCGACCCGGCGGGTGAAAGGCAGATCGTACATCGTGGCTCCCTCCTGCCAAACAGGGTCTCTCCAGCCGACCGGTCTTCTGACCGACGCGCCGGCAGGCGGGGTACCGGTGCGCCGGGGGGCTACCGGAAGGTCACCCGCACCTGCAGCCGGAGCATCTCCGAGCCGGGAACCGTCCCCGGATCGGGGATCGCTTCGAGACCGATGAAGAACGGCCGGGTATCGAGCTGCTCCCGGGTGAGAACGAGGGCGTCGACTAGGTTGAAGAGGTAGGCGGCCGCCACCAGACCGGTGGCCCGTCGACGCCTGACCGCCTTCAGCCGTCGCTCCGCCCCGGCCTTAAGATGGTGCTCCCAGTCCTCGTCGGCGGCCGCGAAGAAAATTCCCGCGGTGACCTCGTTACCGTACAGGAAGTAGCGGAACGACTGATCGGCATAGCCGTACTGGGTGGTGAACTTGTCCCGGTCGAATTCGAACGGATCAGCCTGGGGGACCGAGAGGGCATAGGCAAAGGCTCCGCCGAACAGGCCGGCGCTGATCAGGGCGTGTAACGGCTTCTCCTTCAGTACCTGTCCCAGTCCGGGGATGACGAGGGAGAGGAAGAAGGCGCTGTCGGTGGAGGAGAAACTGCTGGCCCGGGAGAGCTCGTGCCCCACCTCGGCGATCCCGGCCCGCAGGGCGGCCTCGTCGGCGAAGATCCGGCTCACACAGTTCAGGATCTCCCGCTCTTCCCGGCTGAAGACGACGCTGCTCAGTTCGAGCCGGCCGTCGGTTTGACGTCTCAGCACGGTGGCGACCAGGAAGGTCATACCGGTCGCTCCGGCGAATTCGCTCAAGCCCGCGGTGTTCTCGACGATATCTGACAGACGCCGGTCCCCCAACAGTTCTTCAGCCCGCGAGCGTTCGACCAGCATCTTCCCCGGCGGTACGGTGATGGCGGCCAGAAGGTCGTCGTACAGGTCCCCGGCCAGCTCCCGGAGCTCACCCGCGGCGAACGGCGGCAGCACCAGGACGTCCTCCACGGCCAGGAACTGGGCCGCGAGCGGTGACGGGCGGGCGAGCAGGACGGTCCCGACCGTCAGGGCGG
>CAYSYY010000047.1:0-13391 GCA_964435265.1 uncultured Gemmatimonadota bacterium | reverse complement strand
CCGGCGGCGGACGAATGGTGCGCCAGCTGCTCACCGAGAGCCTGCTGCTGGCGCTCGGCGGAGGCCTGCTCGGACTGCTGCTGGGGCATGTCGGGATCGTGCTGACCCTGCAGCTCGTGCCGGTTGAGATCCCCTTCTGGCTCAATTTCACGATCGACTGGCGGGTGGTCCTCTTCCTGGTCGGCATCACCCTCCTCACCGGGATCATCTTCGGTCTGGCGCCGGTGGCGCAGATCCGTCGGACCGACATCGTCCGGGCCCTCAAGGCGGGGGGAGCACGGTCGGGGGGGAGCGGCCGGCACCCTCTGCGCAACGTCCTGGTGGTGGGGGAGACGGCCCTCTCGCTGGTGCTGTTGGTCAGCGCCGGGCTGTTCATCCAGGCCTACGTCCGGCTTCTGCAGGTCGATCCCGGGTTCGACCCCGGGGGGGTGCTCTCGATGCACCTGAGCTTGTCCGAGAACAGCTACCCCGAGCCGGCGCAACGCCGCGAGTTCTTCTCCCGCACGCTCGCCGAGCTCGAAGCTCTGCCGGGGGTGGAGACGGCTGCGGCGGTGCTGACCCTGCCGATGTCGGGAAGCAACTGGGGGAACTCCTACTCGGTCGAGGGGCCCGACTTCCCCGCCGGCGAACCGCTCCCCGTGGGCAACTTCCGCATGGTCCACGGACCCTATCTCGAAACGATGCGGATTCCCCTGCTCACCGGCCGGTATTTCTCGGCCGAGGAACTCCGGCAGGGTGCCCCGGTGGTCGTCATCAACTCCGAACTGGCCCGCCTCTGGTACCCCGACGGCGATGCTCTCGGCGGCCGCCTCAAGCTCGGGCGGCCGGAGAACGACGACGCTCCCTGGTATGAGATCATCGGAGTGGTGCCGGGGGTGCGGCACTACGGCCTCGATAATGAGGTGCGGCCGGGCTTCTACCTGCCCTACGCCCTGTTCGACTACACCGGTATGTGGGTGGTGGTCCGGAGCACGGCCGATCCGCTGACGGTGGCCGGCGAGGTGCGCGGCGCCATACGGAACATCGATCCCGCCCTCCCCATCCACGAGCTACGGCCGATGGAGCAGGTCCTGCATGAGTGGATGTGGGGGATGCTCATTTTCATGAAACTGCTCGGGGCGTTCTCGTTCATCGCCCTCGTGCTGGCGATGCTCGGAGTCTACGGGGTGATGCTGTATGCCACCGGCGAGCGCACCCGGGAGATCGGTATCCGGCTGGCCATCGGCGCCCGGCCCCGGCAGGTGATCGGTCTGGTCGTCCGGCAGGGGATGCTGCTGGTGGTCCTGGGCATGATCATCGGGGTGCTGCTCTCGATCGGGGCCGGTCTGGGAATGGCCGGTCTCTTTCACGGCATCGCGGCCGTCGAACCGGTACCCCTGATCACGACGGTCCTGCTCATGACCGGAGTCGGCCTGCTGGCCAGCCTGCAGCCGGCCCTGCGGGCGGCGCGGCAGGACCCGACCTCAGCGCTGCGGTTCGAGTAGGTCGAGCAGGCTGAGGATGACCTCTTCGGCTTCGCGCGGTTCGGCGGAGCCGATCTTCACGTGCCGTACGATCCCCGCTCCGTCGATCACCACCAGGTGGGGGATGGCCCCGACCGAGTAGGGGATGTGGGTCAGGTTCCCGCGGCCCACCGCCAGCGGGTAGTCGAGCCCGTTCCCGGCGGCGAAATCCCTTATGGCCGCGATCTCCCGCTGCTGAGCGTCGTACCGGGTGATCCCGATCACCACCAGGCCGCGCTCACCCAGGGTGCGCTGCCATTCCGCCAGCACCGGGTACATCCGCGCACACGGAACGCACCAGGTGGCCCAGAAATCGAGCACTACCACCTTCCCCCGCAGCCCGGCGAGGGTGAGAGGAGGCGAATTGATCCACTCCTCGATCACCAGCTCCGGTGCCGGGGCGTTGAGCAGGTCCTCCGGAGCGCGGTCGGCGGGGAGTACCTCGGCGCCCAGGTCGGCACTCCAGGGGAGCCGGCGGGCGAAGGCGTAGACCGCCGGCGGTGAACCGGCCACGATCAGTTCGTGACGGTGATCGCCGGCCAGGTCGGCGGTGGCGAAGGCGGCCGCGGCCACCCCCGGCGGAGTATAGGCCTCCCAGCGCCCCTCCCGGCGGTTCCGGCTCCAGAGCCGGAACCAGAGGTTTCCCGCGGCGACGATCTCGGGGCGGCTGTCCCCGCTCAGGTCGGCCACCGCGATCGGCCCGAGGCGGTTCTGCCCCACCACATCCTCGATCAGCTCGTACTCCCAGCCGGCCGGCCCGGGCCGCAGCAGGGCGAGGCGGGCCCGGGCCAGGCGGCCGTAGTTCATGTGCCAGCCGTCGGAAAGCACCACTTCGGCCCGTCCGTCGCCGTCGGTATCGCCCGCGGCCAGGGCGTTCACCCCCTGCCAGCTGGGCAGCATCCGGCGCCCGGATCCGTCGGCGATGAAGAGATCGCCGAGATCGCCCAGAGCGTCGCCGTAGATCCGGCCCACGATCTGCTGTGGCTCGTCCCCCGGCCGCTCGGAGTAGACGAGCCGGCTCATGGCCATGCGCACCTCGGGCAGGTCTCTGACCTCCCAGCCGTCACCCCGACGCGCGATCCGGGCCGTAGCGACGAAATAGGTGCTGGTGAACCAGCTCAGCTGCAGTTCGGGGCGGCCGTCGGAATCCAGGTCGACGAGTTGCAGGTCGGTGACCTGGCTGCGGGGGGTGGGCCGCCGCAGGATCTCCTCGACCCGGTACCCTTCGGCCGGGTGGATGAGGCGCAGGTGCACCGCGGTCGAATCCACGTAGGTCCCCCACCCGAGGGCGACCGCCACCTCGGGACGGCCGTCCCCGGTCAGATCGCCGATCACCGCGTGGCTGAGCGGAGCGGGGAGCGAATCGGTCCAGAGGGGGGTGAAGCCCCGGGCGGTATGATCGAGGATACTCACGGTGCCCGGATCGTACGCGATGGTGCGTTCCGGGGTGCGGTACCAGCGGCCGTCGCCGCAGACCAGCTCGGGACGGCCGTCGCCGTCGATATCCCCGGCCGCCAGAGCGGTGATCCGGGCGGGGAGCCCGGCCACGGGGATCTCCCGCACCGGCGGCTCGGGCTCACCGGCGGTGCAGGCGCCGAGGATCAGCAGCACTGCGGCGGAAGCCCGGGGTACGGAGAGCATCGGTCTCATAGGGGGGGCTCGTTCCCCCGGCTGTGCAGGGTGAAACGGGTCACACCCACCCCCTGGTTCCCGGAGACGGTGTCGGTGATGACGACGACCAGGAAGAGGGCGCCGGTGTACGATCCCTCGTGGCTGGAGAGATCGATCTGCATCTGCCGCACCGCCGTGGGGACCAGCCGGGTGAAGTCCTGCTGCTGGGTCACCCGGATGATCCCGGCGGTCGGGGAGGTGGGGATGATGTAGTACGATTCCTGCCAGACGTGGTCACCGTACTCCGAGCGGGCCAGGTTGCCGATCTCGAAATAGAAATGCAGGTCGGCGCCATAGTAGAGATCGCGTGAGGGAGCGGGGAGGATCCGCAGCCCGTTCCGCACGAACTTCCCCGACCCGGACGTTTCCGAGATCTCGGTGGCTATCATGATGGGGGAGACCTGTACCCCCGGCGCCTTCTGCCATTCGAAATCGAGGCTCTGCAGGATCCCCCCCGATCGTCCCGAGACCGGATCCTCGGCCGAAAGGTAGGCGACATAGAATCCGGGCACGGTCCGGAACCGGAAGGTGTCCAGGACGAAGCGGTCGGCCCGCTCGGCTTCGCCCTCCACGAGGTAACCCCGGCTGCGCACCTCCGAGAACACCACCTGCATCCGGGCGTCGAGCAGGACGAAGCTGGTCCGCAGGCTGGTGGTATAGCCCTGTCCGCCGGAGGAGATGAAGACGGCCTCGGAGGGCATGCCGAACGAGGCCTGTACCTCTATCGAGTCGCCGCCGGCCGGGAAGGCGACCACATCCATGGTCAGCGGCAGCTTGAGCGCCCCCGCCGGCTGGCCGACCTGGTAGATCGGCGGCGGAGCCAGGGTGTGCAGGTGCTCCAGCATCGACTGGCGTTCGCTGTCCTCGCCCGAGCGCAGGGCGCGGGCCAGGGTTGCGGCGGCCTCGTCCCCTTCACGGCGGCGGCTTTCGGTCGCCTCGAGCGACATGGCGACGAAATCTCCGAGGGTGTCCTCGATCCGGTGGCTTTCGACCTGGCCGAAGGCCGTTCCGGAGATGCCGATCACCTCGGGCGTTCCCCAGACGAATAAGGCCACCTGTTCGTTCGGGATGAGCCACGACGGCGGGCCGCAGGCCAGGTAGAGGTCGCCCCGCCAGTCCCAGCCGGTGACGGTTTCCTCCGAGGGGAAGAAGTTCGGAAGCTGGGCCAGAAGGATCTCCGGCCGCAGCCAGAGCTCCACATGGGGTCCCCGCTCCGGAACGCGCTCCAGCGCGAACCGGCCGGCCCGTCCCAGGGCGAGCCGGGTCAGATCCTCGCGCAGCTCGGCGGCGCTGTAACGTCCCGGGCGCACGCGGAAGAGGAGGTAGTCGGGACTTCCCCCCGCGGCGCGCAGCGCAGCCAGCCGCCGGGCATCCTCGACGGGCAGGGTGTAAGCGGCGCGGACAGCGAGCCGGGACAGCATGCTCTCGCGCTGCTCTGCTAGCCCCTCGAACTGAACTGTCGGTACGCTCAGCAGTCGCGAGATCACCTCGGGCAGTTCGTACCAGGCGATGAGGTCGAGTGCTTGTGAGCGGCGGCGTATCGAACTGCCCGGATCGGTCAGATCGCGCCAGGCCCGCGCCAGATCGGGGGGATCGGTCGGCGGGTAACTCCCCGTGTAGCGGGTGGTCCCCTGGGGATCGAAAACCACGGTGAAGGCGCGCGGGGTGGTGAAGTGCATGAAGCGCTCATCCGCCCCGGCCGACGGCGTGACCTGCGGCAGAGGGATCCGGCTGGCGATGCGGGCTCGCCACGGCTGGTTCACCCAACCCTCCAGGTCGGGCTGCCCGTAGCGCAGGAAGAGCTGCCAGTGGGGCGTCATCTCACCCGGAGCGGTGTCGGGGAAGCGCGCCTCCAGATAAGCGCCCCGCTGCCGGTAGACGGCCAGCGCTTCATTCTCGGGGGTGTCGGGGGTGGGATCGCGCCGGGCCCAGAAGGCGTCGAGAGCGGCGAGCGGATCCCGGCCGCGTGAGAGCGCGGCCCGCTCCCGGGGGCTGGCCAGGAAGGAGGCCAGCCGGGCGTCGAAGCGCCGTTCCTCGGGCAGGGGAGGGGGAGGGGTGGAGGGCGCGGCCGCCGGTGCGGGTCGGGAGGCGCAGGCGGCGGCGAGCAGCAGACCGATCAGCAGGCAGGTTGTCCCCATGGCTCCGGGCCGGACCGGCGGTCGGATCACCGGACGGATCGCCGAACGGATCACCAGGCACGCCGGCCGGCGGGATGGCGGGCAGGCCGGTCGGACGGCTGGCGGTACAGGGCGGGCAACGCAGCACATGGTCGGAACCAGCCCTCCTCAACGATCGGCGCGGACCCCTCTGCCCGTTGCCTCCCGCCCGGCCGCCGGCGCCGGTCCCCGGGGCGTACAGGCGGATACTCCCGGTGAGGATACCATGAAGATGGGACGTCGGATCCCCCGAAATACCTCGGACGGGAGTCTGTCGGAATGACGAACGGCCCACGCCGCCGGTTTATCGGATTCCCTCCCGTCACCGGATCGCCGACCGCCCGGTCCGGCGTGTGGCACGACCATATCCTGTCCGCCTCCATGCCGGAGCGGGTCCGGTCTCCCCGGGCTCACCCTCCGGCACACGAGGCGATGAGGAGCTGACCCAGATAGTAGAGGGGGAGTCCCCACAGCCGGTTCCAGAAACCTGGACGCACGAACCGGTCGCGGGCGACGGCGAGGTCGGAGAGATAGAAAGCGAAAGCTCCGGGTACGATCCGGACCGGGAAGCCGGCGCCCGCGGCTCCGACCGCCAGTGCCGCCATGACCGAGATCACGATCACATAGGCCAGGACCGGCCCGGTCAGACCGCCCTTGAGATGGGGCCGCAGCCAGCGCCAGACGATCACGGCCGGCGGAATCAGGAGGGCGGCCGTGAGGAGGATCGGCTCGGGCGCGGGATTCCGCGACAGGAAGGCGGCGCAGTAGAGGATGTGCCCGGCCAGGAAGCTCCCCAGACCGGCCAGGAAGAGACCGCGGCCCCGGCTGAGCAGGAACACATCACCGGCGGCGCAGCACAGCAGTCCGGCCAGGATCAGGATTCCGGCGGTGCTGCGTGCCGCCCCCGAGGCGAGTGCCAGCCCGATGAATCCGAGTGAGGCAAAGGGCTTGACCGCCGTCTTCCCCCGGCGGTTTCCCCTCTTCTCGAAACCCAGATAGAGCGGCACGGCCAGAACGGTCACGGTGATGCAGAGGGTGGCGATCGTGTCCTCAGTCATCAGAGGGAGACGACTCCTTTCTCTTCACCCTTTCTGCTGCTGCTGCTACTGCTCCTGCTACTTCTTCTTCTTCCTCCTCCTCCTCCTCCTCCTCCTCCTCCTCCTCTAATCCCTCCCCCGACTCCTCCTCCCCCATTTTCTTCTTCGCCTCCCGCTCCACGATCACCTCGGCCGCCCGCTGCATGTCGGCGTTCAGCAGGTCGGTCACCGCCCCGAGCATGATGGTGGCCGAACCGGTGTGCCGCTTGATCTTGCGCCAGATGCCCCAGAGCAGAGCGATTATGGCGAGCAGGCTCAGGCCGAGCACGATCACCCCGATGTAATCTGGCGTCCCCTCCACGATACGCCTCCTCCGCAATGCGCCGGTGCGCTCCGGCCACCGCCTGATCGGGCGGGAAGCCATTGTATCACCCCGTCATCGGTTTGTTATGCTGTATCTGTCATGAACCGCCTCTTCGATCTCATCGCCCGGATCTACGATCGGGTAATCGGACCCTACGAAACGGAGCGTCTGGCCGGGCTCCTGGAGCTGGATCAAACCCTCGTCCTGCTCGATGCCGGCGGAGGAACGGGGCGGGTCTCGGGCGAGCTGCGGCCGCTGTGCCGGAACGTGGTGGTGAGCGATCTCTCCCTGCCCATGCTGCGGCAGACGCGGCTGAAAGAGGGGCTGCTCCCGGTGGCGGTCCGTGCCGAAGGCCTTCCTTTCGCCGACGGCGCCTTCCCGCGGATCGCGGTGGTGGACGCGCTGCATCATTTCCGCGATCAGGAGACCGCGCTCACCGATCTGGTACGGGTGCTGGCTCCGGGCGGGATCATGGTGGTCGAGGAACCAGACATCCACAAGGTCTCGGTCAAGCTCGTGGCCCTGGCCGAGAAGCTCGCGCTGATGCGCAGCCGCTTCCTGACCGGCGAGCGGATCGCGGTGCTCCTAACCGATCTCGGCCTCGAGGTCCGGATCGAACGGGCCGGTCACGTGGTCTGGATTTCCGGCCGGAAGCACGCCTGAAGAAGGCGGATGATGTTCATCCCTAGAGTTCGTGGTCGGCGGCCCGGGGTGGGTACGATCCTCATCACTCCGGCCGCAGGGATTCTCTGACGCAATGATAGGACGGGTGATGAAAGAGCCGTCGGTACAGAGCGACCAGAACGAGAGTGCCTGGCGGCGGATCCTCCAACTCGGGGCGGGCTGTGCGGCCGCGACCGTGCTGGTGAACCTGACCGGCCGGGGGCACGGGCTCACTCAGTGGGTCGCCGCGCTCGGGGCAGGGTGGGCGTGGTACGCAGCCGTCCGTCTGCTGCTGCTCAGGACCCGGCTGCGCGTCTTCTGGATCGTCTGTCTGGCCCTCGGCCTCTTCTTCCTGCTGATCATCGGCGACACCGAGGGGAGGTTCGTAGTCGGCCTGCTGGCGAGCATCGCCTTCCTCACCTTCCGGCTCTACCGGCCGTACCGGGCACTGACCTCGTACCGGCGGATCGCCCTGGGCCTGATGAGCCTGCTCTTCATCGTGGTGCTGCCGGGACGTCTCGGCCTGCCGGAGGGGGCGGGGGGGCTCACCGGTTTCATCCATGCCCTCGGACTCTACGCCGCCTGGTCTCTCAAGGTCTTCTTCGGTTTTACGATCGTGCACCTCTTCTTCGGGATGCACCTGCACTTCCTGCACCTGAAGCCGAAGCTGGCCGTGACGGCCTTCTTCCTGGCGGCGGTTCCCCTGGCTCTGCTGGCCCTGTTCGCGATCATCACCCTGGTGAACTTCCTCGAGCGCGACCGGGCGGCCATCGCCACCCGCACCCTGGAAGCGGAAGCGGTCCGGCTGGTACAGGGAGGAGAGGGTGCGGGAGCCGGGCGCTTCACCGCCACCGGAAGCAGCGCCGGACTCGACCTCTCCGGTCCGCTCTCCCCGCCGTGGGTGCCGACGGTGATGCGGGCGCTCGAAGCTGCTTCGGCGGCGGGCGATTCGGCAGCCGACCGGGACATCCAGACCGGTCCCGTCACCCTCACCCAGGCCCGGGACAGGCCCGGGCCCGTGATCACCATCGGCGGCCGCTCCGATACCCTGGGTGGGGTGTGGTGGGCGCCGGTGGATACCACCCTCATCTTCCAGGCCGGCCGGGAGCTGTGGGTCCTCGACGTCCGGGGAGTCGAGGAACCGACTCTGCACCTGCGCGGCCGCCGGGTCGATGAGGCGTTCCTCGATGAGATCGCCACCCGGGTGGGCTCTGATCTGCAGCTGCGGGGTTCGGGGGAAGCGGATGCCGACAGCCTTCTGGCTGCATGGACGGAAGAAGGATATCTCCGGGAGGCGGCCGAGTTACGGGAGCTGGAGGCCAGGCTGCAGTCCGAACGGCTCAGGCTCTATGGCTTCCGCGAGCCGCAGGAGCGCTCCGCCGCCGTGCCCGACAGTGTGGTCGGGATCAATCTGGGGCTCGCTCTCATCCCCTGCCTCTCCTTGAACCGGGGACGTCTGGTGACCGACAACCTCGTCCTCTACGTCACCACGACGCCGCTGCAGCTCCTGAAGGATCTCACCGGCGGCGGGAACGTGATGAACCAGGTCCTGCTGGTCACGCTGATAAGTGTGGCCATCCTCTTCCTCACGATCGAACTGGGGGCACTCTTCCTGGGCATCCGGATCACCCGCGGTGTCACTTCGGCCGTGAGCGTCCTTCACGCCGGAACCCGGCGGCTGGCCGGTGGTGACCTGGACACCCGGATCGACATTCCCAACCAGGACGAATTCGGTGACCTGGCCGCCTCGTTCAACGAGATGACGGTGGCGGTGAAACGGGGGCGGGAAGAGGCCCTGGCCCGGGAACGGATGGAGAAGGAGCTGGAGACGGCCCGCAGCATCCAGCAGACACTCCTGCCGCACGCCATGCCCGCCGTGACGGGTTTCGAGTTCGCCGCCACCTCGATCCCCAGCCGCCAGGTGGGCGGGGACTACTTCGACTTCATCGAGACCGGCGAGGGCCGGATCGGCGTGGCGATCGCGGACGTGTCGGGCAAGGGGATCCCGGCCGCGCTGCTGATGGCCAACCTGCAGGCGGCCCTGCAGGGGCAGGTGATCCATCCGGGGAACGTGGCGGCGGTCGTGAGCCGGGTGAACAACCTGCTGGTCCACTCCTCCGAGGCGCACATGTACGCCACTTTCTTCTACGGCGTCCTCGAGCGCGGCTCCGGCCGTTTCACCTACTGCAACGCCGGGCACAATCCGCCGGTGCTGCTGCGGTCCGGAGGAGCCCGGGAGTTCCTGACCGAAGGCGGGATCGTGGTCGGCATGATGAGCGGGATCGAGTTCGAGGAAGCGACCGTCACGCTCGAACCGGGGGATGTGGTCGTGCTGTACACCGACGGGATCACCGAGGCGGTAGGGCCGGAGACGCCCGCCGAGGAGGCCGCCGCCGGGGTCGCCCCCGCCGAATCGGGCGACCTGCCTGAGCCGGAGCCCGATGGCGAGGCGAGGGTATCGGTGCGGGCGGTCGAGGTAGGCCGCGAAGTGGATGCCCCCGATGACGGGGACTATGAGGAGGATCATGGGGACCGGAGCGAGGAGGACGATGAGGACGCGGAGATCTCCGAGAACATGTTCGGGGAGGAACGGCTCTACACGATCCTGACCCGGACCGCCGGCAGGGGAGCGGTTCAGATCCGCGATGCCATCCTGAGCGGGGTGACGGTATTCAGTGCCGGCCTGCCCCAGTCGGACGATCTAACCGTGGTGGTGTTCAGGCGTCTGCCGGACGGATCGGGAACAGCAGCCTGACGGTCGTGCCCTCCCCCTCGACGCTCTTCATGAGCACGCAGCCCTCATGGCTGCGGACGATTCCGAGCACCGCCGGCAGGCCCAGACCGCGGCCGACGAACCGGGTGGAGAAGAAAGGTTCGAAGGCCCGTGCCGCGGTCTCCTCATCCATCCCCGGTCCGGTATCCGATACCTCGATCCACGTGAACTCACCCTCGGGCGGCTCCCCGTCGGCCACGATCCCCTGGCACAGCTCCTCATCGGGACCGCACCGCATGCACCCCGTGGCGATGGTGATCGTTCCCCCGCTGCCCTCGCAGGCCTCGCGTGCGTTCAGGATCAGGTTGCGGATCGCCTGGCGGATCTGGGCCGGGTCCACGGTGACCGGGTCCGGAGCGGCGTCGGGTACGAGGGTCAGGGTGACCGCCGCCGGCAGCTGGTCCCGGAGGGTGTCCGCCGTCTCGCGGGCGATCTCGGCGAGCGTGGTCCGCCGCAGCAGGAACTTCCCCCGGCCGGCGTAGGCCAGCATCTGCCCCACCAGTTCGGCCGCTTTCCGTGAGGAGTAAACGACGGTCTCGAGGTTCCGGTGCACCTGAGAGGCCGGATCGGTGAGCTGCAGGGCCAGATCGGCATGGCCGAGGATGGCGGTCAGGAGGTTGTTGAAATCATGGGCGATCCCGCCGGCCAGCACGCCGAGGCTCTCCAGCTTCTCCGCCTGCTTGAGCCGTTCCTGCAGCCGGATCCGCTCATCCTGGGCCTCTCTCCAGTCGGTCAGGTCGCGGGCGTTGACGACGATCCCGCCGATACTCCCGTCGGTGCGCAGGTACGGCGAATAGGTCATCTCCATGTACCGCCGCCCCGGGCCCGGATAGTCGAACCAGGCGTCGTCTCTGATCGTTTCGCCCGCCAGGCACCGGTCGAGGTGGGCCTTGAAGAGCCGGGTGAAGACCTCGGGCCCCATGATCTCTTCGACGGTGTGTCCGAGCAGGGTATCCCGCGTCGTCAGGTAGTACTGGAGATAGGCGTTGTTCACCGCGAGATAGGAATAGGCGGAATCGAGCAGGTACATCAGGTCGGTGGACCACGAGAGGATCGTTTCGTACCGGCGGAGTTCCTCCTGTGCTGTCTTCAGCTCGCTGATGTCGCGCACGGCCGATCTGCTCTCGATGATGGCGCCCTGCTCGTCACGCACCGCCGAGACGTTGAGCATGATGTCGAGGGGGGAGCCGTCGGCACACTGCATCCGCAGTTCGGCGTTCCGCACCCTGCCCGTTTCACGGAAGATGCGGAGGGTGTGCTCGGCGTCGGCCCGGGCCTCGGGGTGATAGAGCTCGAGGACCGGCCGCCCTTCCAGCTCTTCCTTCTCCCGCCCCAGCATCCGGGCGAGGGTGGCGTTGCAGCACCGGATCGTGCCCGTCGCGGCGTCGACCGAGGCGAATCCGTCGGGAGCGTTCTCGTAGAGGTCGCGGTAGCGGGCTTCGGATCGCTCGAACTCCAACCGGGTCTCCATGAGCTCGGAGACGTCATTGTAGATGGCCATGATCTCGCCGTCGGGCAGTCGGTACACGTAGTACTCGCGCCAGCCCGACCGGCGGGGATCCTGATAGAAGGCCGGCGCGAGATGCTCTGGCCGGCCGGTATCCCATACCCGCCGGAGCACCTCGAGCAGGCCGAATTCCTCGATCCCCGGGAAGATCTCGGTGACCCGACGGCCGAGCATGGTGTCGCGGCCTGCGCCTTCGATGACCTCCACCGCCCGGTTCACGTCCAGGAAGATGAAGTCCCGGCCGTCATCAACGGCTTCGAAAACCGCTATCCCGCCCGGGATGGTGTCGATGAGCTGGCGGAAGAACTCGGTGTTCTCTCCGGCTTTCCTGAAAGGCATGACGGGAACCTCCCCTGCGATCCGGCTGATGGGGCGGGCGGGCCCCGGATCGCGCGCGCCCCGTAATGAGGTCACCGGGCGGACGAGAAGCAAGCTTGTGAGTGCCCCCCGCCAGCGGTTACCTTCCCAGCGGTCCGGGCAGCAACCACTTCCAGAGAAAGGGAAGACACCGATGAGGACGACCCGACGGCGTTTCATACAGACCACCGCTCTGGCGGGAGGAGCCGCCGCCCTGGGCGCGGTCGCCTGCACCGGTTCCGGCGACCGGGTCAGGCGCGCCCGCCATCCCCTGCGGATCCTCATCCTCGGCGGTACCCGTTTCATCGGTCCCGCCCAGGTCGAGTACGCCCTGCAGCGCGGTCACACCATCACCCTCTTCAACCGGGGGCTGACGAATCCCCAGCTCTTCCCCGAAGTGGAGAAACTCGTCGGGGACCGCAACGACGACCTCGAGTCCCTGAAAGGCCGGGAGTGGGACGTCGTCATCGACAATCCGACCACCCTGCCGCGCTGGGTACGCACCGTCGGCGAGGTGCTCCGGGACGCCACCGACCACTTCATCTTCGTCTCGACCCTTTCGGTATACGCCGACAATTCGATCATCGACCAGGACGAGACCGGCGAACTGCTCACCATCGACGATCCCACCATCGAGGAGGTGACCGGCACGACCTACGGACCGCTCAAGGCGCTGGCCGAAGCCGAAGCCGAGAAGGCCTTCCCCGGCCGGACCACGGTGGTGCGCCCCGGGCTGATCGTCGGTCCGATGGATCCGTCGGACCGCTTCACCTACTGGCCGGTCCGGGTCGACCGGGGGGGCGAAGTACTGGCGCCGGGGGACGGCAGCGACGTGGTACAGTTCATCGACGCCCGCGACCTGGGGGAGTGGATGATCACGGTGGCCGAGAACCGGTACTTCGGTATCTACAACGCCACCGGTCCCGAGGTGCCGATACCGATGCGCGACATGCTCGCCGGCATGAAGGACGCGCTGGGTTCCGATGCCGCCTTCACCTGGGCCGACGCCGACTGGCTTGACGAGCACGACGTGCGCCCCTGGTCGCACATGCCGGTCTGGTACCCCGAGGTCGAGGGGATGGAGGGTTTCAGCCGCTTCAGCATCGCCCGGGCGCTCGAGAAGGGCCTCACCTTCCGGCCGCTCGGCCTGACGACCCGTGATACCCTGGCCTGGCACAGGACCCGGCCTCCGGAGGAGCAGGAGAACATGCGGGCCGGATTGAGGCCCGCGCGCGAAGCCGAAGTGCTGGCCGCCTGGCACGCCGATCACCCCGGGGCCTGAGCGGCCGAGCCGCCATGGATCCTGCACCAGCCGCCGCCGGCGGGGGCAGAACCCTGCTCCAGCGGATCGTCGAGATCAG
>CAYSYY010000046.1:0-13449 GCA_964435265.1 uncultured Gemmatimonadota bacterium | reverse complement strand
GGTCGTACAGGAACGCTGGCTGGCAGAGTTCGGGCCGTGGAGTGAGGCGGTCTACGGCGGGCCCTGCGGCGTGCATCTGTACGCCCGGATCTTCACCAGCTCTGAGCTGACCCAGAGCCTGAATTTCCTCGCCCTCATCGTCGGAGCGGTCTTCCTGATCGCTTGTGCCAATATCGCCATCCTGCTGCTGGCCCGGACCTCGGCCCGGCAGGGTGAGATCGGCATCCGCACGGCCCTGGGGGCGGGCCGAACCCGGATCGTCCGGCAGGTTCTCACCGAGTGTCTGCTGCTCTCGGGTTTCGGAGGCGTGCTGGGGATCGGGGTGGCGATCCTGGCGGTCCACGGGGCCGCCGTGACTTTGCCCTGGGACATCGGATCACGGATCGCTTTCCGTCCTGATGCCACCGTCATCCTCTTCGCGGTTCTTCTCGCCACTCTGGCTGCGGTTCTCTTCGGGACCGGTCCGGCCTGGAGCCTGTCGCGTCTCGATCCGACCCGGGTCATACACCGCTCGGGACGGGGCCGAATGCGGACCCGGTTACGCAACGGTCTCGTCGTGGGGCAGTCGGCCCTGTGCATCGTCCTGCTCGTGATCGGCGGTCTGTTGGCCCGCAGCCTCGATGCCGTCCGCGACGTGGAGCTGGGTTTCGAACCCGACCGCCGGATCCTCATGAGCCTTCGATTGGGGAATCACGGTTATTCCGAGACCGAAGGGCGGGAGCTGATCACCGGCATGCTGGACAGGCTCGCGGCCGAGCCGGGCGTGGCCGGGGTCTCCACCTGCCACCGTCGACCCTTCTGGGGAAGCTGGACGAAGGATTTCGCGCCCCCCGGCGCCGGTCCCGATGCTGAGACCTTTCAATCGGCCATGAATCTAGCCGGCCCCGGCTATTGCGAGATCATGGGGATCGACCTCGCGGCGGGGCGGGAATTCGGTCGAGATGATAACCAGTCGGCCCCGCGGGTGGCCGTTGTCAGCGAGGAATTCGCCCACCGCATGTGGCCCGGCGAGAATCCGCTGGGGAAAACCTACCCCTTCCTGACCCCGTACGCTGAGGGAGAGTGGACGATCGTCGGCGTGGCCCGCGATGCCAAATACTACCGCATTGAGGAATCAACCTGGCCGATGGTTTACCTGCCTCATCTCCAGCTCTATCAAGGCCGGATGTCCTTCGTGGTTAAAACCCACGACGATCCCCGGGCGATGCTCCGTCCGGTCGAACTGGCGATGCGGGAACTCGATCCCAACCTGGCCATCGAATCTCTGATCCTGGCCGATGTCGTGGCCGAAGAAAGCGCCCCCTACCGCATCTGGGGTACTTTCGTGGCCCTCTTCGCCGCCCTGGCGCTCTTCCTGTCCGCCGCCGGTCTGTACGGGGTTCAGGCCTTCCTGGTCACCCGGCGCAACCGTGAGATCGGTATCCGCATGGCCCTTGGATCGGCGGGACGACGGGTTGTGCTCGGAATCATCGGTCGCGGGCTGATACTCGGCGGCCTCGGCGCTGTGATCGGTATCGGTACCGCCCTGTGGGCGGAACGTCTGGTCCGGAGCCTGCTCTTCGGGGTCTCACCGCACGACCCGACCGTTCTGGTGACGGTGCCGCTCATCCTCATCGCAGTCTGCATGCTGGCCAGCCTCATGCCGGCTCTGCGCGCCAGCCGGGTGAATCCGGTGGATGTGCTGCGGCAGGAATGACGGGTAGAAGCCGTTCTGCTCCCGGCCGGCTACGCGAACAGGGGCTCGACGAGTGAGAAATAGACGGCGGCGGCAGCGAAGACGAGAGCCAGGATCCAGCAGAGGATGGACGACCACCGGTACCGTCCCAGGATTTTCCGCTCCTCCTTGTCGGAGACGATGAGGGGATGCTCATGGGAGGTTATCCGCCACGTTCCATCGCCCCGAACCATCACGTCCCCCAGCACGTAGATCTCGTCCCCCTCCTCCAGAACGGTTTCGGTATACCGCATGTTCTTGTTGAAAATCAGGAACTTGCTTGACCGGCCGTACCGTTCCCTGAGCATCTCCTCGGTTCCGGCGGGAGCCGAGCTGAAGAGGCCCGATCGGGCGCGGCTGTCCTTGTCCAGAATCAGATCGGCGTTCTTGAGATCCACCTCGATGACACCTGTCCCGTCATCGACGCCGCATGTTCCGTACTCTTCGTCTTCGATGACGGTCACCCAGTGCGTTGAGGAGCTGCTGCTCCCGGCTCTCTGCCTCGCCTCCTCGACCTCGAAGTGGAAGTAGACACACCGAGTCTGTGAGAAGGGGCTGACGAGCGGTTCCCCCCGTGAGACGACCTTCCCTTTCACTTCGGCCAGGCCTCCGATGAGTCTCGACACATAGCTCGTCTCGGTCGTGGCGACCAGCCGGTATCGCTTCCCGTTACGTAGAGCGAGATAGACGGTCAGGGCCACCACGATGAGAGCCACGAGAGGTACGATGAACTGTTCCGGTTCCATGGATCACCCCTCCCGGCGTCGGCGCGGTCTTCTGAAGTCCACCCCGGAGAGTCTACCGTGCGAATACGGGTGCTTTCCACCTCGCCGCCCCGGCGGTGACGCGGGAGATTCCTCGTGCTCGCGACACCTGAGGCCCGCGCGGGGCGGGGGTTGGACGCTGGATGGGGGTTGGACGCGGGGTGGCCGGGCCAATATCAGAATATTGCTCACACGTTTTCGCTGCCGGTCGTTGCCGATCGGGATCCGACACAGTACACGTGAAGGAGAGCGGCGCGTGAACACGGCCTCGCCGGTTTGCGTCACAGCCGCGGAACAGCGGTGCCTTGAACATGTTGCAGGCGGGTGACCATGACGATGCTCCGGCGCCACCATCCTCTTCTATTCCTCCTCCCTCTCTTCCTCACGCCGGCGCTGACGGCCGGCTGTTCCGGAGCCGGGCCGGAGGCCGTCATCAGGATCCACTATCTGGGGCACGCCGCCTTCCTGCTAACCTGCGACAACGGCCTGACCGTCCTGACCGACTATGGAGAATCGAACGCCTACGGTCTCGATAGTCCCGTCCATGCTCCGGGCAGTCTCACCCCCGATGTGGTCACCATCTCGCACGCGCACCCCGATCACGCCGGCGGCACCCTCCCGCCGGCCGTCGGACGGATGCTCCGTGACGGCGAGGGCTTCGAAGGCAAAGGCCTGCGCCTCACCGCCATCCCCACATTCGAACAGAGCCTGGCAGTCAGTGACAACTTCAGCTACCTCTTCGAATACGGCGGGCTCAAAGTCCTGCACCTGGGTGACTGCCAGGCGCTGATGACCGGTCTGGGGGAGCCCGGGATACGGGATCGTGTCAGAACGCTCTATCCCGATACCTACGACCTGGTCCTGCTGCCCATCGGTTTCGTCCGCGATATCCTGGAGGAGGCGGCGGCGTTCGCGGCCCTGCTCGATGCCCGCCGGATGGTGCCGATGCATTTCTGGTCCCCGGCCGACCGGGACCGGTTCCTGGAGCTGATGGCCGGCCGGACCGACAGCCGGGAGCGTGCCTATAGGGTCCGGTCCTCCCCGGCGGCCGGATTGTCCCTCATGTCCGGGGAAGCTGTTCGCGATCCGGCCGTTGAGGTGATCGGTCTGACGCCTGCCCCCCTGCCGGCCGCCGAGGGCCCCTGCCTGGGCCAGGGGGAGCCGCCCGATGAACCCCGGCTGTTCGCCCCCGGCATCGTTTCCTCACTGGATTGGGAGCACAGCACACCGGTCTTCACCCGGGGGGGGACCGGGATCTACTGGACGACCATCTCCGACCGGGCCCGTATCATGCACTCGGAACGTCTCCCCGACGGGTGGGCGCCCCGCGCCGTGGCCCCCTGGTCGGGGACCTGGGATGATTTCTACCCCTTTCCCGCCGATGACGGGCGACGCCTCTACTTCTCCTCCTACCGCCCCTGGGAACCCGGGGGGGAGAATCCGGGGTACGGTATCACCATCTGGTATGTGGACCGGACCACGACCGGCTGGGCGGAGCCCGTGATGGTCGGAGCGCCGGTGGCGACCGGTGGGGAGTTCGCCTTCTCGCTGAGCTCTGACGGGACCCTCTACTTCACCCGGGGCATCGACGGAGTCTTCGACCTCTTCCGGGCCGAAGCGACGGGTGACGGTTTCGGTCCCCCCGAACGGCTGCCCGATGAGGTGAATTCCCCCGATCACGAGGACGGTCCCTTCATCACGCCCGACGGCCGGGTCCTGCTCTTCGAGTCGCTGCGGGAAACAGGGATGGGAGGCGCCGACCTCTATGTCGCGGTCCGCCGCGGGGACGGCACCTGGTCGCCGGCCGTCAATCTGGGACCGGCGGTCAACACCCCGTCGGCGGAACGGTTCGCCCGCCTCTCCCCCGACGGCTGCGGCCTTTTCTTCGGCAGCGACCGCAACGGTGACCGGGGGGACGTCTTCTGGATCGCCGTCGAAGAGGTGGAACCGCTGCGGCGCGTCCTGCGCTGAGGTCGCCGGCCGGGGACCTGCCGCAGAGCACCCCGATCTTTATCCCTTCACGGTCTCTTCGAGCTGAGCCAGCAGATCCGCGCGCGGCCGCCAGTCCGATTGTAGCGCCCGGGTGGGATCGATCCGACAGGTGGTGAACAGGTAGGCAGCCTGCCGCCGCGAAATCCGCGGGCCTCTCCCCGACAGCGCGTGGGTCAGACGCGTCAGGACACTGAGGCCCTTACCGATGAACGGCCGCAGGTACCACACGCGGAGACCTCGTTCATTCCGGAACAGGGCGGCGGCTTCCCTCATCGGTACGGCATCGGGATGCGACAGATTGAGGTCTGTCCCGCCCGGAAAATCCGAGCGGGACAGCAGCGATACGACGGCGTCGGCCGTGTCCTCCACATGGACCAGACGCAGGTTCTGTCGGGGGCTGCCGAGGATGAAGACCCTTCGTCCGATTCGGGGGCCGAAATGACGGGTGATGTCCTCGCCGCCGAACAGGGCGGCCGGTCGGATGATGATCCACGGTACCCCGCCATCGGCCTGTTCCCCGGCGACCAGCTTTTCAGCCAGTGTCTTGCCCTCGGCGTAGGCGCTTCTCTGATCGGGCCGGGATTCGAGAGGAGCGTCTTCGTTCAGGACACCTTTCCCCAGGGCCAGATAGTCGAATACGGCCATTGAGCTGATGTAGATGTTCCTGGCCAATCCGGCCTCACGCACCGCATGCAGAACATGACGGGTACCCTCAACGCATGAATCGATAATGAATTCGCGCGAACCCCGTACCCCGGCCGCTACATGGATGATCCCCTCGGTACCGGCCACCAGACGGCGGATGGCTTCGCTGTCCCGAATATCGCCGTAGATGAGTTCCACACCCGATTGCATCAGATGCCGGCACCGGCTCTGCCAGCGCACCAGAGCCCGTACGGTATACCCGTGTGATACGAGTCGCTGCACCACCCGCCGCCCCAGATAGCCCGAAGCGCCGGTGACGGCGATCGATTTCGAACGGGTTGCCGTCGGGGTGGTGTGACTGGCGTGCGGGTAGCTCAGATGCCAGATCCCGGGTGAGCGGATGACCCTCTCCTCGACCTGAGCAACCGCCAGCACCAGGTCCCGGGGGATCGGTTCTGATCCGCCGTGCACGGCTGACTCATAGAAACGATCGATCAGGACCTTCAGGCCCTGATATGGTACCAGTCGGCGTCGTGCTATCCGGACGGCGTTGCCGGTCACCTGTCTGATCCCGCTCATCCCACTCACAGCCGGTCCGAGAAGACGCCGGATGGACTCCATCCGGCCTCCGCCCGTTTCGAGACGGATCTGGAATGAATCGAGATCCAAGAAGATACGCCCTCGATCCCCCTGGATGGTCAGGGCGATCTGCGGCGGCCTGGCCGCCAGGGAGACGCAGAGGTAGGCATTGGCGGTGTCGGTTTCGACCAATACGTCCAGGTGATCGGTCAGGCCCTGAGGGAGGTATCCCAGGGATCGGGCTCTGATATCGAGCCCGGTGACGGATCCGACCAGCCCCAGCACCAGTGAAAGCGGATGGCTGATGTAGTTATGCAATACCCCGGCCGGCAGGTTGAATATCCACGGCGGTGTTTCCGGTTCCTGAAGGCGATCCCGGCTCAATTCAGCGTAGTAGAGGCAGTGGACACCGATGACGGTACCGATGCGCCCGGCCGCGATCCACTCCCTGGCTCTGATCATGCCCTCGTGGTAGTACAGACTGAAATCCGGGACGAGCAGGACCCCCTTCTCATCAGCCAGCCGGTATAGGTCACTGATGGCTGCGATCGAATCGGCCACCGGTTTCTCGACGATCACATGCACTTTCTGGGACAGAGCCTGCCGGGTCAATTCCTCATGCGAGTCGGGGGGGGTGGCGATATGGACGCCCTGCAGGTGGCACCTGGAGAGCGCTTCCGTCAGGGTGGAGCAGACCGTGTCGATGCCGTATCTGTCCCCGAATGACCGGGCCGCCGCGGGATCAGTGTCCACCACCGCTTTCAGCTCGACCCGGGGAGAGGCCAGGAGATGACGGGCGTGATAATGGGCGACGCTGCCGCAGCCCACGAGTGCGACCGGGATTCTCTCTGTTCCGTCGGGCATGGCGGTCATCGATCTGTCTTCCTCGTGCGGCCGGTTGAACTCGGAGTTCCATACTATGTCCCCGAGGCCGCGCTATCAAAGACCATCGGCAGGGCTATGCCGGTACCGCAAGCGGGTCGGGGATGAAACTCTGCTCGTGCTCCGGCGCTGGGTAAGGAGAGTGACGATACCGGGCATCTGCCGGAGTGTCTCCGGAGGCCGGGCGGGCGTGCTCGGCAGAATGCGGGTGTCCGTCGGATGACGGTTCACAACACCAGGGATCGCGCCCGCAACGCCGGATCACCCGGAGGTCAACCTGCGGCTCCTGTTTCCGGTATCATCGCCGGTGCGGACCATCGTATGGTCCCTTGTGCTAACCGTGGTGGGGATCGTTGCGCGGATCGCAGAACCTGCCGCTGGCCCTCGTCACCCGGTTCGATACCATGAACAACAGTGCTCACGACGGAGACCAGTCTGCCATGACGAACGAAGATCCGCGAACCGGCCGCGCCTTCCGGCCCTGGATCATGGCGTTTGCCTGCCTGCTCGCGCTCATCCTCGTCCTGCTCTTCCCGCCCGGTCACGGCGGCCGTGATGCCATCCTGATCGGGCAGCGCCGTGAGGTCCCCTCCCGGATCCTCGGAGCGCCGCGCGGCGTGAACGTCCATCTCCCGGAACACTACGGTGAAACCGATACCCGGTACCCGGTCCTGATCAAGCTCTTCGGCGGTCCGGAGGAGTATTTCGCGGGTATCGTCGGGGAGGTGGGAAGTCTCTCGGGATTCGCGTACATCCCCGACCTGATCGTGGTCGGACTCGACCAGCTCGGGCACGAAGAGGTCCTGCCCCGGGAGGTGACGCCCGCCGACGTGCCGGTCCGGGGCGAGGAGTTCCTGCGTTTCCTGCAGGAGGAACTCATCCCCTGGATCGATTCCAGCTACCTCACCAACGGCTACCGGATCCTGCTGGGCACCTTCGACTGCGGCCTGTTCGGGGTCTGGGCCTGGCTCACCTCACCCGGCACCTTCGATGCGGTCCTGGTGACCGATCCGGGCTGGGGCCGGGACTACGGCCCGGTGGCGGAGTGGTTCGACGCCCGCTACGCCTCCGGCGTGTGCTCCGATGCCTTCCTGCATATCACCGAGATCGAGGCCCCCGGTCGTCGCGAGGACACCTTCCTGCAGGTTCTCGATCCCCTGCTGGCGGCGCCGGGCCGGGAGCACCTGCGCTTTGAGCGGATCCGGCTCATCCGGGAGGAATACGATCCGCACCGGTCCTACACCTCCTGCCGGGAGGGACTGCTGGCCCTCGTCCGGGGCTACCGTCTCACCGAAGATGAGTTCGCCGACGGGATCGAGGATGTGGATGCCTACTACCGGGGCCTCTCCGACCGGATCGGTTGCCCGCTGCCCGTGCCGGAGATGGCGCTGGTGCACGGCGCCGACGCCCTGAGCGGGGCGGGGCGGTACGAAGAAGCCATCAGGGTGCTGAAACGGCTCGAGCGGCAGGCGCCCTGGTCGCTGAACGCGTTGTTCAGGCTGGCGCATGCCTATGAGGCGGTGGGCGATCGGAGCAACGCTCTGGCGTACTACCGGGAGGGACTGGAGAGAGGGCTTCCACCCCTCTTCCGGCTGCAGCTGGAGGCGCTCGAACGCTCGGCCGCTTCGGCCCTCGAACACGAACTGCGTGCCCGCGGGCCCGCGGCCGGGCGGCGTCTGTACGAGCGCATCCTCGTGGGACGCCGGGGTGATCTCGTCATCGAGGAGGCGGACATGAACGCGGCCGGCTATCGCCTGCTGCGGGCTGGAGAGCATGACGCGGCCGTTATCCTCTTCAAGATGAACTGCGAGCGGTTCCCGGAATCGGCGAACGCCTGGGACAGTCTCGGTGAGGCCTGCCTGGCGGCCGGACAGAGAGATGAGGCGATCGCAAGTTACCGCCGGAGCCTGGAACTCGATCCCGGCAACGAGAACGCCCGGGAGGTGCTCACGCGACTGGGTATCCGTCCCTGAGCCACCCCCCGGCCCCCCACGGGCTATTCAGTGCATTGGCTCTACGCCAACCGTCTCGCTGGACACTGCAGGGGGGGACCGTTAGTGTCACGTGACAGGACACTCGTGTTCTGACTCAGGACACAGACACCAGGATTCGGTCCCGGATCCCGAGCAGTGAGGCGGATATGAGCGCAGTCCCGACCCTGGCCTCCCGCGTGCACATTGCGGATGAAGTGGTGTTCCGGGACCTCGAGGGTGGGGCGGTCCTCCTGAACCTGGAGTCGGGTGTCTATTTCGGTCTCGATCCCGTGGGTACCAGGATCTGGCAGCTCCTCCGGGAGCACGGCGGTCTCGAAGAGGTCCTCACCCGCCTGCTCGAGGAATACGAGGTCGAGCGGGCGCAGGGCGAGAAAGACCTCCTCGACCTCGTCGTGAAACTGAGCCGGAACGGGCTGATCGAGATCGTCTATTGAGATCGCCGGTCAGGAAGATCCGGAAACTCATCGCGCTCCCCGCATCGGAACGGCGCCTGCTCTTCGAGGCCTGGTTCTGCTTCCTCGGGACCGCCCTCCGGCTCGCCGTCGCCTCCCCTAAGTCCCTCCTGGACCGACCGGGAGTGCGCGTGCACCCGGGTGCCGGGGGGGGTGGAGCGGACATCGAAGCGTTCGTCGCCCGCGCGGTCGAGCTGGTCGAGCTGGCCTCCGCAGCACCTGCCTGAAGCGGGTGCTGGTTCTCAAGCGTCTTCTGGGACGGCGGGGGATCGAGAGTGTAGTCCGCATCGGGGTAGTGCGGGAGGGCAACGATATCGAGGCCCACGCCTGGCTCGAGTGGGAAGGCCGGCCGGTGACCGCCATGGCTGACGATCACACCTGTGAGCCCCTGACGCCCGCCGGATGAGGTTCGCATGAGCGGGATCGCCGGCATGTGGAACCGGGACGGCCGGCCGGTCGAGGAGTCTGTTCTCGGGCGGATGGGGGAGGTGCTGGCCCACCGCGGTCCCGACGGTGCGGGATTCTGGATCGGGGGGGCGGTCGGTCTCACCTGCCGCCTGTCGCGTATTACCCCTGAGTCGGAGAATGAAGAACAGCCGGTCGGACCGCGCTCGGGAGTCGCAGGCGTCTTCGACGGGCGACTCGACAACCGCGAGGATGTACTGAAATACCTCGACGCCGACCGGAACGTGACGGCGGATTCTCCCGACTCCGAGCTGGTCCTGGCTGCCTACCTCACTCACGGTGTGAGCTTCGTTAACCGGTTGGTCGGGGACTTCGCGGCGGCCCTGTACGATGGTGAGAACCGTCGCCTCATCCTGGTGCGTGATCCCATCGGAGTGAAACCGCTCTACTACACCGAGGTCGGCACGGCGATCATCTTCGCCTCGGAGGTGAAGGCAATCCTCGAACACCCGCAGGTTACGGCGCGTCCTGACGACGAGCACCTGGCCCGGCATCTTCTCGGCCGCAGCCGGGAGGAGATGTGGGGCCGGAGCTTCTTCGCGGGGATCGCCAGCCTGTCGCCCGCCCACCTCGCGATCTTCGCTCCGACCGGCAGCCGGATCGAGAACTACTGGGATTTCCCTGCCGAACCGCCGTTCCGGATCGATTCCTTCGAGGACGGCGTCGAAGCGTTCCGGGAGCTCTTCACCCGGGCGGTGCGCCGGCGGCTGCGCAGCCGGTTCCCGGTGGCGGTCTCGGTCAGCGGCGGGCTCGACTCATCGTCGATCCTGGTCACCGCCCTGAGCCTCAACCGGAACGGATCAGGATCCTCCCCCGGCGTGGTGGGGATCTCGTACACCCCGCCGCGCGGCACCCCGCTGGTCGACGAATCGGAGTTCCTGCCGGAGATCGAGCACGCCTACGGGATCGCCATCAGCCGCATTCCGCTCACGGCGGGGAACTCGATCGCGGGGCACCGGGCACTGGTCCGGCAGATCGAGAGCCCGCTCCTGGATGAACTGCAGGCCACCCTGGCGGCGTTCTTCGCCGAAGTACACCGCCGGGGCGCCCGGGTGGTCCTGAGCGGGCACTGGGCCGATCAGATCCTCTTCGACCAGGCCTATCTGGTCGACCTGTTCCGGCGGATGGCATTCCACCGGGTGGCGGCCCACCTGCGGGAATACGGACGCTGGTTCATTGATTCCGACGTCCGGTCCTACCGCCGGAGGTTCCTCGTCGATCTGGTGAAGTACACTCTGCCGCCGGCGGTCCTTTCACGCCTGCGGGGGCTGCGCGTGATGCCGGGTCGGCGCTGGTACAGCCGGGAACTCATCCGTCACATCCGCCGGGGTGGCGGCCTCGAGAATCCCTTCCGTACCGCCATGACGACGGCTCACGGTCGATCGATCTATGAGCAGATCCGGTCGGGACATCACAGCCTCTGCCTGGAATGGGACGACAAACTGGCGGGGGGGTACGGCGTGGAGATGGCCTTCCCCTGCTTCGATCGCGATCTGCTCGTCTTCCTGCTCAATGCATCCGGTGAGATGGTGTGCCCGGAGGGGGTACCGAAGGGAATCCTGCGTGAGGCGATGCGGGGAGCTCTGCCCGCATCGATAAGGACGCGCACCTGGAAAGCGGATTTCACCCCCCTGGTGAATGCCGCCGTACGGGGTGAGTACGCCGCCCTCCTGCCGATGCTCGGCCCCGAGGCACTGAGCCGGCGGTTCGGCTATCTTCGGCCGGGAGTGCTGACGCGGGAACTCGATCGGGCGCGGGAACGACTGGAAAGAGATGACTGTCAGGCGGCCATGGGACTCTCCCATCTGCTGGGGCTGGAGCTCTGGCTTCACACCTTCCTGGGAGCATAGTATGCTGTGAGAGGGACAGGATTCCCTGGTCAGCCGCCCAGGCTGGAGGAGTGAAGACATGGATCCGGATCGCATCACCGAAGCAGGCGCCCGGAAGATACCGTACCGGTCGCCGCAGCTCATCGTATACGGAAGCCTCGAGAAACTCACCCTGAAAGGCGGAAACAAAGCGGACGGTGGGGCCAAGCCCAGCACCAGATCGACCGGGAAGCCCGTCTGATACTTCCGGCCGCCTCCGATCTGCCAGCCTCCTCCTCCGCATGAATCCCTCCCCTGATGAAGGCAGTATCCGCTATCGTCTCTACGGTCTCCGATTGAAGAGCAGCTGGCCGCTGCCCGGTCCCCCTGGCGGGGGGATGGGACCGGTGGATATCGAGCTGTTCGAGGCCCCGGCGTCACACTTCCGGACGGTCGCGATGGTCGCTGCGGCCCAGGAGAATGGACGGGACTGGTTCAACTACCTGCCCCGATCCGACGGATCGGTCTACCTGCGCTGGGCCGGCCTCTTCGAATTCCTGATCGCACCCGACGGCCGCTCGGTGGCCGGGCGGGAGCTGGGGGAACCGTCGCTCGATTCCTTCCAGACCTATCTGCTGGGCCAGGTGCTCTCCTTCGCCCTGCTCAGGCAGGGACGGGAACCGCTGCATGCCACCGCGGTGGTGGTCGACGGCGGCGCAGTGGGATTCCTGGGGGACTGCGGATTCGGCAAATCGACCCTCGGTGCCGCCTTCCTCGGGGCGGGGTATCCGCTCCTGACCGACGATCTGCTCGTTCTGCAGGAAAACGACCAGGGCGGCTACGGTGCCTGGTCGGGTCCACCCCGGATCAAGCTCTTTCCAGGAGTTGCGGATGCGCTCCTCGCGGGCGGATCCCGGAGCGGGCCGATGAACCCGGATACGACCAAGCTCATCATCGGGCTGGGCAAAGCCGACGCCGTGCCGGCTTCTACCGCCGTCCCCCTCACGGCCCTGTACATACTGGCGCCGTTCCATGAAGCCGATCCGGCGGGCGATCCCCTCATCACTGGGCTCTCACCGCGCGATGCCTGCATCGAACTCATCCGGAACACCTTCAACACCCTCGCGGTGGATCCGGCGAGATTGAGCAGCCAGTTCGAGCTCACAGCCCGGGTGGCCGCCGCCGTCCCGGTCAGGTTGCTCTCCTACCCCCACCTGCTGGCCCGGCTCCCGGAGGTGCGCCAGGCCGTCCTTGCCGACCTCGCCGCGCTGCCCGCCCGGTCCGGCACGTGAAGGCGCTGCCGGATCATCCCTTCCTCCGGGCGTTCCTGCGGGGCACGCCGCCGCCGTTGCCGACCGGTTCCGGGATCGACCGGTTCGACTGGCCGGAGTTGCTGGGGGCGGTCTCGAAAAACGGGCTTCTGCCTCTCTTCCGTTAATGGGTGCGCCGATCCGACTCCGGCGAAGGGGCTCGGGCGGTACCCTCTGAGATCCTCCGGCGACTGGAGGCGGAGCATCACGCGGTCGCCGCCCGAAACCTGCTCCTGGCGGATGAACTGCGGGCGATCCTCACCGCCTGCCGGAAGGAGGGAATCGGGTGTGTTCCGATCCGGGGGCTCGCCCTGGCCGAGGACCTCTTCGGCGATCTCTCCCTGCGCCCCATGGGGGATATCGACCTGCTGGTGCGTCCCGACGCTATCCCCCGGCTGGGAATTCTCCTGACCGCGCTCGGCTACCGGCGTATGGATAGGCGGCCGGGGTACGCCGAAGCCTTCTACTACACCCTGAAATTCATCAAGGACCGTCATGGATGGATCGTGGTCGAACCGCGCTGGTCGCTGGCCTATCCCCCGTACCTGGACCGTCTCGACATGGCGGCCGTCTGGAGCCGCTGCCGGTCCGGCACTCTGCTCGAGCTACCCGTCGACCTGCTCGGAACCGAGGATCTCATCCTCCACCTCTGCCTCCACCTGATCCACGAAGGGCACTCGGCGCCCCTGCTCCGGCTCTTCGAGCTCGATCGACTCATCAGACGCGATGCAGGGGGGATCGACTGGCTCCTCATCACCTCGGCCGCGCTCGATTCGGGGCAGGGTTTCCTGCTCGGCCGGGCGCTGCGGGAGTTGCACGCCCGTTTCGATACCCCGGTCCCCGA
>CAYSYY010000045.1:0-13449 GCA_964435265.1 uncultured Gemmatimonadota bacterium | reverse complement strand
CCTTGCTGGTGGATCATGTGCGGGGGGAATCGGGTCGCCGGCGCGAGGTCATCGAGCGTCACCTGGCCTCGTGTGAGGAGTGCCGGCGGTGGGCGGGGTTCATCCGCGCCCTCGAGCACGCCACCCGCTCCGGTGAAGCCGGCGGCCGCCTGGGTTTCGAACGGCGGCTGGAGGGGGTGCTGGCGACCGCCGCCGTGGAAGCCGATTCCCGGCGCGCCGGCCGGCGTTTCGTGCTCCGGATCACCGCCGCCGCCGCTCTCTTCGTCGCGCTGTTCGGCGGGCTGCTCCCGCCGGTGCAGGAAGCCGCGCTCTGGATCGGGCGGGGGATCGCGACCTACCCCCTGCACGTCCTCGCCGCCGCGGCGGGTCTTCTGCTCCTCTCCAGCCCCCTGCTCTTCATCACCGCACGCGGTCGGATGGAGGATGTGTCATGACGGGACGGACGAAAACGCGACGCAACTGGGGAATCGCCTTGATCCTCTCGGGCGCGCTGCTGGCCGTGGTCGGCTGGCTCGGCTCGGATGGGATGATGAAACTGCATAATCAGACCGTATCGAAGCGCGGCCTCGAGCAGTATGAAACCCGCGCCGCGATCGCCGACCGATGGGAACACTCTCTGCGCACCGGTCTCGATGCGCTTGGCGAGCTGCCCTTCGATGTGGGAGAACTCACCCCGGCCGGACCGAAGCTCAGAATGCCGGCGGCGGTGGACAGTTTTTTTGAGACGTGCCTGCAGGAAGTCCGGGATGAGCTGGACGAAGCTTTTCCCGGCCAACGGTGCATTATCCGGGTGCGACTCGATGCAAGGCCGTCGAACAGGACGCTCAGTGAATGGGAAAGTACGGGCGGTGAGGTGACGGAGGAAATGTCCCTCGATCCAGAGCGGTTCCGGATGTACGGCGGGCGGAATCCCGTCTTTGTGATCGAACCGGTCTATCTGGTTGTGAAGAAGATGGAGGGTGAACTCTATCAAAGGCCTGCTACGCATCGCCGGGAACCAAACAATGAAGCGATAGCCGAGTTCTATTTCCCCGAGAGCGTCGTCAGTCACTCCACGCTGGATGTCGCCGGCAACGTCCGGTCGACGGTGGTGGGAGTGAAAGCGATCGCCCGAGTCTACCTCATGATCGAAGACACCGGCATGCCCGACTCCGGTTTCCGTCTCCTGGCCACGATCCTGCAGCGCCTGAGCCAGCTGGGCCTGCTGCTGCTCATCATCGCTCCGCCGGTGTGGGTCTTCATCGATGCCCGGCAGCGGCGCCTCCCCGCCGCCCTCTGGGGGCTCTTCGCCCTGCTCACAAGCGTCCTGGGAGCGTTGATCTACACGCTGGTCACCCGGGAGTCGGGACCGGCCTGTCCGGAGTGTGGGGAAAAAGTCGGGAAGCGCTTCGTGGTCTGCCCCTACTGTCAGACCGAGCTGCGGGGGGCCTGCCCGACCTGCGGGCAGACGGTGAGCCTGGGGTGGCACTACTGCCCGAGCTGTTCCACCAAGTTGTGAGTCATGAGCCCCGGCCGTGAGAGCGGCCGGCGGACACTCGAAGCACGAACCGGCGGGAGCTGAGGCTCCCGCCGGTTCTGATTGGAGTCGGTACCGATACCGACGCTCGGAGGGCGGCCGCCGGTACCGCCTCAGCCCGCCAGCGCTTTCTCCACCTCGCCGGTGACCGTCTTCTCCAGTTTCGAGCAAGCTCTGAGCAGGTCCTCGAGGCCGCCGGCGAGCTCGCCGCGCAAGGCTTCGTCCTTTATATGCGGCAGGTTGATCCGGACGTTGAAGGCCGCGGCGCGCGCGCCGGCGTTGGCCAGCAGCGCCCCCGAGCCCACGTCGCTGATCATGTTCGGATCGGCGATTCTAACCATCTCCGCGAGCAGGTCGAGAGCGTCGCGGCAGAGCTCGACGTTGCGCAGAGGCACCCGGGTGGCCGCCTCGTAGCCCGCCTGCATGGCCCGCTCGCGTTCGGCCCGTTCCGCTTCGGTGTCCCGGGGCAGGCGCATGGCTTCGAGCACCGAATCGAAGGCGGTGGTGTCCTCATCCACCCCGCGTACCAGGGCGTCCTTGACCGCCTGCGCCCGCTCGGCGATGGAGCAGAGAACGTCGTAGCGGTCGTCGAACTCCCCCTTGCCGACCGAGAGGTTGGCCACCATCGAGGCCAGGGCCGCGCCGAGGGCGCCGGCCAGGGCGGCCACCGAACCGCCCCCGGGAGCGGGGGTGTCGCGCGAGACCTCGTCCACGAAGTCGAAGGTGCGGCGCTGCACCAGGGGGCCCGCCACCACGGGCAGGCCGAGAACCTTCTCGTCGATATCGAAGGGCGCCACGTCGCGCAGGCCCATCGAGCGCACCGCCGTCTCCATCAGGTCGGGGATCGGGATGCCGGTCGATTTCATCATCTTCCGGCGGTAGTAGACCCCCGCCCGGCGCATGGCCTCGTACGGGATCACCCCGACGATCTCGGAACCGGTTATGACGATACCCCGCTTGAGGGCTTCGGACCGGGTGGCCTCGAGCACCTCGTGGGGGGGGCTGATGTGGTAGTCGGTAAGGTTCATGCTGATCTGGGCGCAGTCGTAGTCGTCGATGACCCAGCCGAGGCCCCTGACGTTGCGGAACCGCCCGTCCTTGAAGACGGGACCCGACGGACTCTCCGGGTCGATCTCGAGATCTTCATACCGTGCCGCCAGGTCGCCGCCGTGCTCGGAGCGGTAGTGGTCGGCGAGCTCGGCGAACGAGGCGCCGACGAAATCGCAGTTGCCGCAGGGATGGGTGCCGTCGCCGGGGAAGCGGACGATCTTGCCCTTGTAGTAGAACGGTTCGGTATTACCCTCCCGCTTCCAACGGCCGCGCTCGCGCAGTTCGTAGGCCAGTTCGTTGGCGTAGCGGCGGTCGGTCGTGTTCAGGTTGATGTTGTAGGCGATCAGGAACTCGCGGGCGCCGACGGCGGTGGCTCCGGAGCGGGGATTGAATTCGGCGGGGCCGAAATCGGGCGCCCACTCCGGATCGGCGAAGCGCTCTTTGAGCCCCTCGTATTCCCCCGCGCGCACCCGGGCCAGGTTGCGCCACTCCGGTTTCGTGGCGGCGTGCTCGTAGAGGTAGACCGGGATGCCGAGTTCCTCTCCGATACGCTGACCTACCTGCCGGGCCAGCTCGACGCACTCCTCCATCGTCACCCCCGCGACGGGAACGAAGGGGACCACGTCGGTGGCCCCCATCCGGGGGTGTTCACCGGTGTGGGTGCGCATGTCGATCAGCTCCGCGGCCCGCTTCACGGCGGCCAACGCCGCTTCCGCCACGGCTTCGGGCGAACCCACGAAGGTCACCACGGTGCGGTTGGTGTTGGCGCCGGGATCGACATCGAGCAGGCGGATGCCGGAGACGTTCTCGATGGTGTCGGTGATCTCCTTGATGACGGCTTCGTTGCGGCCTTCGGAGAAATTGGGGACGCACTCGACGATTCGCTCCATGATCTCCTCATGCAACCGGCCCGGGGCCGGGAACGGTTTCGGGGTGTCGTGCGGATGAACCGCACAATGATGTACCGTACCGCGGGGCAACGCAAACACTCGCGGTCTTGAAGAACCCTTCGGAACCGGATTACGTTACAGAGACTGTGACCCCACCCGGAGACACAGAGGAGATCCCGAAATGCGCCGCATCCGCTTTCCCGCTGTCGCCTATATCCTTTGTTCCTGCCTGTCGGTTCTGCTCCTGGTTCCCGCCGCCGGCGCCCAGACCGATCCGGAACTCTTCGGCGCCCTGCGCGCCCGCTCGATCGGTCCCGCCGGCATGAGCGGCCGGATCGGCGCCATCGATGCGCTGGCGTCCGATCCGTACACCATCTTTGTCGCGGCGGCCACCGGGGGACTGTGGAAATCGACCGACGGCGGCACCACCTGGCGCCCCCTGACCGACGATCTGCCCGTCTCCAGCTTCGGAGCCGTGGCCGTGAACCAGCGTCATCCCGACATCGTCTGGGCCGGTTCGGGGGAAGACAATGTTCGCAACTCCGCCGGGGTCGGCCGCGGCGTCTGGAAGTCGATGGACGGGGGCGATTCGTGGACGTGTGTGGGGCTGGAGTCGACCGAGCACATCGCGCGGATCGTGCTCCATCCCTCCGATCCAGACATCGCCTGGGTGGCCGCCACCGGCCGGCTGTGGGGTGACGGCCCCGAGCGGGGGGTCTTCAAGACCGAGGACGGCGGGCGCACCTGGAGGAAGGTGCTCTACGTCAACGAGCGGACCGGCGCGGCCGACCTCGTCATCGATCCCCGCAATCCGCACAAACTGCTGGCGGCCATGTGGGAGCACCGCCGCTGGCCGTGGTTCTTCACCTCCGGCGGGCCGGGGAGCGGCCTCTACATCACCCACGACGGTGGCACGAACTGGGAGCAGCTGGGACCCGAGGCGGGGCTGCCTTCGGGCGAGCTGGGCCGGATCGGCCTGGCCGTCGCCCCCTCCCGCCCCGAAGTGATCTACGCCCTGGTGGAGGCGGAACGGAGCGTGCTGCTGCGCTCCGAAGACGGCGGACGCTCCTTCGAAACCGTCAACCGCACCCCGGGCATCCACAACCGGCCGTTCTACTACTCCGAGGTTCGGGTAGATCCCGACGACCACAACCGGGTCTATCTGCTCTACTCCCTGGTCTCGGTTTCAGATGACGGCGGCCGCAGCTTCGAGGTGCTGGTCCCCTTCGCCGAAGTACACGCCGACCACCATGCCATGTGGATCAATCCGCACGACGGCCGGTTCATCATCGACGGCAACGACGGGGGGGTGGCGGTGAGCCGCGACCGCGGGTACACCTGGACGTTCGTGGACAACCTCCCCCTGGCCCAGTTCTACCACCTCGCGGTCGACGACGAGCTGCCCTACCACGTCTACGGCGGCATGCAGGACAACGGCTCATGGCGCGGTCCGAGCGAGGTGTGGGAATTGAACGGGATCCGGAACTGGCACTGGTACGAGGTCGGATTCGGGGACGGCTTCCACACCGTGCCCGATCCCGAGGATCCCACCATCGGCTACGCCATGAGCCAGCAGGGCTACCTGATCCGGTGGGATCTCGCCACCGGAGGGCGCAAGAGCATCCGGCCGGCCGGTCCCGACGACGATCCCCTGCGCTTCAACTGGAACGCCGGCTTCGCGGTGGATCCCTTCGATCCGGCCACCATCTACCTGGGCAGCCAGTACCTGCACCGCAGTTCCGACCGGGGCGAGAGCTGGCGGACCATCAGCCCCGATCTCACCACCGACGATCCCCGCAAACAGAGATCCGGCGAGAGCGGCGGTCTGACCTACGACGCCACCGGGGCCGAGAACCACACCACCATCATCGCGATCGCCCCGAGCCCGATCCAGCCGGGGGTGATCTGGGTCGGCACCGACGACGGGAACGTCCAGCTCACCCGCGATGCCGGCGCGAGCTGGACGAACGTGGCCGGCAACGTCCGCGGAGTGCCCGACTCGACCTGGGTGCCGCATATCGAGGCCTCGCGGTTCGATGCGGCCACCGCCTATGCGGTCTTCGAGAACCACCGGCGCTCGGACTGGACCCCGTACATCTTCAAGACCACCAACTGGGGCCGGAGCTGGCAGCCGCTGGCCACCGAAGCGATCGACGGCTACGTGCACACCTTGATAGAGGACCACGAGAATCCCGATCTGCTCTTCGCCGGCACCGAGTTCGGTCTCTGGGTCACGACCGACGGCGGGTCGCACTGGTGGCGGTTCGAGAACGGGCTGCCCACCGTGCCGGTCCGCTCGCTCATCATCCACCCCCGCGCCGGCGATCTGGTCATCGGCACCCACGGGCGGGCGGCCTGGATCGTCGACGACATCCGGCCCCTGCGCGAGATCTCCGCCGAAGTGATGAGCGAGAAGGTGCATCTCTTCACCATCTCCGACGCCTGGCTGCACGTGGTGCGGCAGATGGACGGCTACCACTTCCCGAGCCACAACATGTACGCGGGGGAGAACCGGCCCTACGGCGCCCTGCTGAGCTTCTGGGCCGATCCGGCCGAGGGTGAAACACAGGCTGCGATCGAGATCGCCGATGCCTCCGGTGAGATCGTCCGCACCATCGAGAGCCCGGTGCACCGGGGGGTGAACCGGCTCGTCTGGGAGCTCAACGAGGATGCGCTGGATCCCGACGCCGGCCCCGGACAGCTCGGCCCCGAGGTGGTGCCCGGCACCTTCACGGTGACGGTCACGGTGGGCGGGGCGAGCTCGCAGGGCGATGTGACCATCCACGGCGATCCGCGCAAACCCGCTGCGATGAACGGCATGCGCGAGAAGCAGGCCGCCCTGCGGCGGATCGAGGCGCTCAACAATGTCATGACCGAGGCCCTCGGAGCCCTGAACACGATCGCGGGCGAGATCGGCGGGATCGTGACCCGGATCGGGGAGCTCGAACCCGAGGTGATGGCGGAAACCGCGAAGAGCGAGCTGCAGGCGGCGGCCGAGGCCGTGCAGGAGAAAGTGAGAGACCTCCGCCTCGCGTTCGCGGGGGACAATGAGGTCCAGGGTATCTACGCCGGAACGGTCACGGTGGTCAACCAGCTCTATGAAGCCTGGGGATCGCTCGGCAGTGCGACCTTCGACGCCCCGACCACCGATGAGCGCATCCTGATGCGCCGGGCCGAAACGGCGATCGCGGACGGGCTGGCGCGGTACAATGTCCTCGTGACCGACGAAGTGCTGCCGCTGCGGCAGCGGATCGAAGCGGCCGGACTCGTCTGGAGCGCGGTACCCGTCCGGCTCGAGATCCCGCCGCAGTAGAAGAAAGAGGAACCGGCCCGGCATGACGGAACTGCCCCCGCAGATCGAACGCTATCGCGATCTGGTGGACGACTGGAGCGCCTTTGAGGAGGCGCTCCGGCGTCCCCTGCCGGTCGATCTGCGCTGGAATCCCTTCAAGGTGGTCCGGGAGCGGTTCGAGGCCGGACTCGAGGCGGAAGGAGCCCGCTGGTCGCGCCTCGAGAACTGCCCCGATCTCTACCGGGTCGAAGGTCTCCCCGGCCCCGGGCTGACCTGGGCCTACCACCTGGGGTGGTACCACCCGCAGGGTTTCACCTCCACCCTGCCCGCCCTCATCCTCGATCCGGTCCCCGGCTCCGACGTGCTCGATCTCTGCGCCGCGCCGGGGGGGAAGACCAGCCAGCTGGCCGCGGCCATGATGGGACACGGCGTGCTGGTGGCCAACGATGTGAACCACACCCGCCTCGCCATCCTCTCGGCCAATCTGGAGCGGCTGGGGATCCCGAACGTTCTGCTCACCCGGTACCGCGGCGAGAACTTCCCCCAGCGCTTCGGCTTCGATCGGGTGCTGGTGGATGCCCCCTGCACCGGTGAGGGGACCTTCCGTATCGACGGGGGCGGTTACCGCCCGTCGGAACCGGGTGCTATCGCGGCCCTGGCCAGAACCCAGCTCGCCCTGCTGCGCAAGGCCCTCAAAGTCGTCCGGCCGAACGGGACCGTCCTCTACTCCACCTGCAGCTACGCCCCCGAAGAGAATGAAGCGATCGTCGCCGCGGCTGTTCAGGCGGCCGGGGAGGAGGACGGGATCGAGGTCGGGATCCTGCCCCTGCCCGCGACCCTGCCCGGGCGGCCGGGGATCACCGCCTGGCAGGGCGCGACCTGGCCGGAAGAGCTCACGCAGACCATGCGCTTCTGGCCGCAGCACACTCAATCGTGGGGATTCTACTGTGCTCACCTGCGCCGGATCGGCTGAGAAGCGGGCCGTTCAGGCGGTCTTCGCCGACCGCTTCGGGATCGACCTGCGGGTGTTGGAGGAGTGGCTGCTGTTCACCACCGGTTCGGTCATCTGGGGTCTGCGCGACGCTCCCCATCTCGACCAGGCCCTGGCCGTATTCACCGTCGAGCGGACCGGTCTGGGACTGCTGCGGCGCGCCGGCCGGCACTGGAAACCGACCACCGCAGCACTGCAGGTCATGGGCCGCTTCATCGAACGGGCCCGGATCGAACTGACGCTGCCCGAGCTCGAGACCCTCCTGCACGACGGCGAGTTGCGGGGCACGCGGGAGGAGGTGGACCGGGGCTATGTGGCTCTCTCGGGACCGCCGGGAGTGGTGGGCTGCGGTCTCTACCTCGAGCCCGATCCCGCCGGCGGGAACCCGGAAGGCCTGCTCGTCTCCCAGCTCCCGAAAGCCCGGTGGGCGGGACTGAGCGGTCAGGTGGGACGGCAATGACAGGACGGTCCGGCTGTCCGGGCGCGTCGGGGCAGGTGCATCAGGATTTTGCTGGCAACAGTATCTGTCAGTGTTCGCCCCTTGACATTTTATCCAAAACGGAATAGATTCCGCAATAGTTACACCATTACGGAGTCAGTTTCGTAATTGTTAAAAACACATCGGCGGGATATACAGTGGAGAAGATAGCAAGGATACTGGATATCTCTCTTCCACAGGATCAATCAGCTTTTCTGTGGGGACCACGGAAAACAGGGAAATCAACATATCTGAAGAGCCGGTATCCCACGAGCATCCGGTATGATTTCCTGCAGACCGACCTCGTGATCGAGCTCTCGGCCCGTCCCTGGCGGCTGCGAGAACAGCTGCTGGCTCGGGATGATGCCGCCCTGAACCGGCCGATCATCCTGGATGAGGTGCAGAAAGTGCCGTCGATCCTGGATGAGGTGCACTGGCTGATCGAGAACCGGGGTCTGAGATTCATCCTATGCGGATCGAGTGCCCGTAAGCTGAAACGCGGGCAGGTAAATCTGCTGGGTGGCCGGGCCTGGCGGTTCGAACTCCATCCGCTGACGACACCGGAACTCGGCGACGTCGATCTGCTGCGGATCCTGAACCGCGGTCTCATCCCGGATCACTATCTGCAGGAGGAATACCACCGATCACTCATTGCCTACGGCCGGGATTACCTGAAAGAGGAAGTCTTCGCCGAAGGGCTCACCCGCAACATTCCCGCCTTCTCGCGGTTTTTCGAAGCACTGGGCTATTCCCATGGTGAGCTCACGAACTATTCCAACATCGCCCGTGAGTGCGGGGTCGATGGAAAGACGGTCCGGGAGTATTACCAGATCATGGTGGACACTCTGCTCGGCCGGATGATCGCACCGTTCAAGAAACGGCAGAATCGGCAGATCATAACCCGGGCGCCGAAGTTCTACCTCTTCGATGTCGGCGTCGCCGGGGCCCTGGTGAAGAGGATGATCCCGGAGCTGCGAGGCGAACAGTTCGGACGAGCCCTCGAACACTTCATCCTCATGGAGATCATCGCGCACAACTCCTACCGTGAAATCGGATACGGGATCAATTTCTGGCGGACGAAGAACGGGCTGGAGGTTGACTTCGTGCTCGGTGGCGGCGAGGTGGCTCTCGAAGTGAAGGGATCCTCCCGGGTCGATTCCAGGGCTCTCCGGCCGCTGCGGGTTTTCATCGAAGAATATTCGCCCCGGCGCGCGATCGTCGTCTGCACGGAACAGCGCGAGAGGATCGTCGATCAGATCAGAATCATGCCCTGGCGGGTGTTCCTGCAGGCGCTCTGGGCCGGAGAGATCATCTCCTGACGGATTGAACCGCTGTCGAAGCGGGGGGGGATGTGGCCGGCGGAGCGGACTGGTTACGGTATCCGTACCGGCGCGAGAAGAAACACCGCCGACCGGTTGTATCACTTCACGGGAGTGGCTGTTGCGCCCGGCCCGCGACCGGCAATAGACTCTCCCCGCCGACATCCCGACCGCTCCACCGTTTTCCGGAGGCTGCCCCCATGCGACGAAACGCGCTGCGACTCTCGCTCCTGCTCATTCTCGTTCTGCCCCTGCTGGCGCAGGCCCAGGAGAAGCGGGCCACCGAACCCGATGACTACTACCGTGTCAAACGGGTGGGTTCCACCGAACTCTCCCCCGACGGCCGGTACCTGCTCTATACCATCCAGACCGTGCGGCGCCGGGAGAACGACCGGCTGACCGAGGTGTGGTGGGCCGATCTCGAGGCCGGGCGCATGCAGCGGCTCTCGACCGCCGGGGTGAACACGACCAACCCGCACTGGACCCCCGACGGCCGCCGGATCTGGTTCACAACCGAGCGCGGCGGCGAGAGCGGCACGCACTTCCTCAACTTCCTCGAACCGGGGGGGGAGGCTTACACCATCCGCGGCGTGAGCGGGAACCCCACTTTCCATCCCGACGGCACCTGGATCCTGACCTCCCGGGCGGTGGCCGACAGCGGTGCCGAGCGCACCCGGGCGCCCGGGGAGGCGCCGGGACAGGCGCCAGGCGGTGCCGAACGCACTCAGCGCCCCGAACGCGGCGAGCGTCCCTCGACGCCCGACGGGATCCCGGCGCTGACCCGGCGCATGGGGACCGAGTGGGCCGGCACCACCGAAGAGGCCCGCAACCGCGACGTCTATGTGATCACCGCGGCCAACTACAAGCGCGACGGCCAGCTGGAGTTCATCACGGGGGGCTCGGGCATGGGGGGAATGCGTCAGTTCCCGGGCGGTCAGCAGCGCTCCGGTCGGGGTGGTGGCTCCGGGCGTCACACCCAGTTCTTCCGCACCCCGGCCGACGGACTGGCCGAGGGGGAGGAGCCGCAGCAGATCACCTTCGATCCCTGGAACAAGACCTTCGCGGGTTTCTCCCCCGACGGGCGTTTCATCATCTACACGGTGGACCTGCAGCAGAATGAAGAGCGGGCGCAGTCGCCCGACGAGACACCTGAGGAGATGTTCATGGGGGGACGGGGAGAATCCCGGGAAACCGGTATCTTCCTGCTCCCCTGCGCCGGAGGTGAACCGCGCCGGATCGCGACCGAGATGGGCAGCCCCCGCGGGATCGTCATGTCCCACGCCGGGGACAGACTGGCTTACTCGATCAGCACCAACCGGGAGAGCCCGGCGATCGTCCGGGTGATCGATCTGGAGGGTAAGACGATCGCCGAATTCGGCGAGGACTGGGTCTACGGCTTCGGTTCCCTGACCTGGGCGTCCGACGGCCGCAGCCTCTATACCACCTCGGGGATCGGCGGGCAGACCCAGGTCATGCGGCTCGCGATCGATACCGGCACCTTCGCACCGGTGACCGAGGGCCGGCACAATCTCTCCAGCGTGTCCTTCGATCGGGACATGACCTTGATGGCTTATGTAAAGGACACTGCCGAACAGCCGTGGGAAGCCTTCACGGCCCCGCTCAACGGCCGCGGCGAGACCATGATCAGCCGGGCCAATACGGAGTGGATGAACGAGGTTGAATTGAGCCGGGTGGAACGGTTCACCTTCCGGGGTGCGCCGCACAATCCCGACTGGCTGGGCCGGCTGCGGCAGCGGGGGGTCGACTACATGATGACCCATGAGGCTCCGCGCGGGGAGCGCCCCGAGATCGAGGGCTGGCTCATGTACCCGCTGGACTATCAGGAGGGTACGAAATACCCGCTGGTGCTCTCGATCCACGGCGGGCCGCACTCGCAGTACGGCGAGACCTGGTTCCACGAGTTCCAGTTGATCGCGGCCCAGGGGATCTTCGTGCTCTACATCAACCCGCGGGGCTCGAGTGGGTACGGCAGAGAGTTCTCGGGCATGATCATGAAGGCCTGGGGGATCGACGACTACAAGGACTACCTGCAGGCGGTCGACCTGGTGGCGGCCCGGGGGATCGTGGACGAAGCTTTCATGGGTGTGACCGGCGGTTCCTACGGCGGGTACATGACCAACTGGATCACCTCGCACACCGACCGCTTCCGCTGTGCCATCACCGCCCGCAGTATCTCCAACTGGATCAGCTTCTACGGGGTCTCCGACGCCTCCAGCCTGGTCGAGGGGGAATTCGGCGGGCGCCCCTGGCCCTTCCGGGACGATGAAGAGGGGAGCTGGGATCTGGCCATGATGCTGAGCCCGATCGCGTATGCCGACCGGGTCGTGACCCCGACCCTGATCATCCATTCGATCAACGACTACCGCTGTCCGTTGGAGGAGGACGAGCAGTGGTACCGGGCCCTGCAGAAGAACGACGTGCCGGTGAAGATGGTGCTGTTCCCCGACTCCTCCCACAGCCTCTCGCGTACCGGCGAGCCGTGGTTGCTGGTACGGCGGTTGCACGAGTATGTTGACTGGTTCAAGGCCTATCTGGTGGACGACGAGCCGGTCGTGGCCGCCCGGGGCGGACCCGGCCCCGGATTCTGAACACGGACCGGGGAACCGGCCGGGTACCCCGACGGGCAGGCCGGGGGGACGGCGCGGAAACAGGACCAGATTGGAGTGGACGACGCCGGGCTCATTGGAGACCTTGGGGTCCGTATTTGACCCAGGCAACCCGGGAACCGATAGAGAGCAGAGGAGAACGACAGCATGTCTGACAGCGGGACGATGACCAGAGCCGTCAAGGCGACCTGGCCTGAAGAGGTCATGGAGAAGCGGGGGGAGTTCAACAACTGCCCGCTGACCGATTTCTCGAACGAGGAGAACGTCCGGGCGATGCAGGCCGCCCTGGCCAAGGTGCGCGCCGAACTCGGCATGGAGTACCCCCTCGTCTTCGGGGGCAAGGAGGTCTGGACCAAGGCCCAGCTCCCCAGCTACAACCCGGCCAATCCGAACGAACTGATCGGCACCTTCAGCAAGGCGCAGAAGGATGAGGCCGACCTGGCCATCAACGCGGCCCTAGAGGCTTTCGAGACCTGGCAGTGGAGCGATCCGTGGGAGCGGGCCGAGTACGCCTGGAGGGCCTGTGACCTGATGATCGAGCGGCGGCTCGAGCTGGCCGCCTGGATGGTCTTCGAGGAGAGCAAGTCGTGGGTCGAAGCCGATGCCGACGTGGCCGAAGCGATCGACTTCCTCGACTTCTACGGCCGGGAGATGGTGCGCTACGCTGCGCCGCAACCGCTCACCCCGGTTCCGGGTGAGGACAACGAACTGCGCTATATCCCCCTCGGAGTGGCTCTGGTGGTACCGCCGTGGAACTTCCCGCTGGCCATCCTGTGCGGCATGACCACCGCGGCCTGGGTGGCCGGGAACACGGTCGTCCTCAAACCCTCGAGCGACGCCCCGGCGATCGGCTACCAGTACTTCCGGATCCTGCAGATCAACGCCGAGGCGGCCAAGAACGCCGAGGGTCAGATCTGGATCAAGCGGACCATCCTCGAGATGGGCGGCAAGGACGCCATCATCGTCGACTCCGAAGCCGACCTGGACGAGGCCGCCAGGGGCTGCACCGCCTCGTCTTTCGGCTATCAGGGCCAGAAGTGCAGCGCCGCCTCGCGGATCATCGTCTGTGAGGACGTCTACGACGAGTTCCTCGCGAAGTTCGCTGCTGAGACCGGGAAGATCGCGGTGGGCGATCCAGCCGATCCGAAGAACTACATGGGCGCGGTGATCAACGAGGGCGCCATGAACGACCACCTGGCCTACATCGAGATCGGCAAGGAGGAGGGACGGCTCGTGACCGGCGGAGAGCGTGACACCGCGGCGGGCCCGGGGTGGTTCATCCAGCC
>CAYSYY010000044.1:0-13809 GCA_964435265.1 uncultured Gemmatimonadota bacterium | reverse complement strand
GGCGGCGTCGGCGGCGATGGTGATGGGGGCGGTGTCGCCGTCTGTGTCGCGGTAGCCGTACCAGTCGTAGTAGCCGAGGCTGGTGTTGGTCACGTCGACTCCCTGCGCTTCCATCCATTCGATGGCTGCGACCCAGTTGTCCTCTTCCACCACCGTCTCGGAGGCCTCGTCCTCGGTCTTGGCCAGCAGGAAGCGGGCGTTGTAGGCCGGTCCCACCAGGGTCCCCGGCAGGTAGGCGGCGATGATGCCCCAGACCTTGGTGCCGTGGTTCCAGGCGTTGAAAGGATCGCCCGGTTCGTTCTGCACCTCGGCGTCGTCGTTCACGAAATCATACGCGGCGACCACCATGGAATCGCGCATCGCCTCATGCCCGAAGCGGAATCCGGAATCGAGCACCCCCACGATGACGCCTTCGCCCGAGAGCCCCTGCTCATGCAGCCGGGGTACCTGCAGCGACGAGCACTGCTCCCAGGAATAACCGTAGAAATCGGCGTCGTACTGACGGGCTCCCGCACCGCCGCCGTCGGGACCGGATCGGGGTGCGACCGGTCCGGAAGCGGTTGTGTTCCGGTCTGTTCCCGGAGCTCCGGCGGATTCGGAGCGGGACCGGTCCCCCGCCCCGTCCGGAGGGCGGCTGACCGAGCGGCCGAGCGGGGAAACCCGCACGACGCAGGCCCGGGCGGCGAGTCCGGTCAGGTCGGCTGGGGCCACCACGCCGCTGGCGGCGTTGAGCCAGCGGCTGGTCCGGCGAAGGCGCAGACCGGCCGAGCGCAGTTCGTGCAGGTAGGCCGGGGAGACGGGCAGATCGGCCGGCACCAGACCGGTGACCCGGCCGCGCCGGCGGCGCCGCTCCAGCGCCCGGTCGGAGATCTCCAGGCGCAGCTCCGCCAGGGCCCGGGCCGACTCCGGACCGGTCAGCCCCTTGTCGCACAGCCAGACCCAGACCGAGAGCGAGTCATCGGGAGCCGCGGCCGCACAGCGCGCCAGGGCCGGGTGGATCCTGGCCCCCGGCCCGAGGTCCTGCGGTCCGGTCATGCCCCCCGCCCCGAGCAGAAACAGGCCGAGGAACCCGAGGGTGAGGGCCGGACGGGAGCTGTGTCGGAAGCGGGTCCGGGGCGGTCTCATGGTCCGGGACGGAGCCTTTCCTCCAGGTAGCCGGCGATGGCATCGGTCGAGATCCGGACCTGCTCGCAGGTGTCGCGGTCGCGCACCGTCACGGTCGCATCCTCGACCGTCTGCCCGTCCACGGTGAGGCAGAAGGGGGTGCCGACCTCATCCATCCGGCGGTAGCGGCGCCCGATGCTCCCCCCCTCATCGTAGACGGCCGTGACGGCCCGGGAGCGCAGATCCTCGACGATACGACGGGCGATTTCGGGCATCCCGTCACGCTTGACCAGCGGGAAAACGGCCGTCTTGATAGGTGCCATGTGCGGGGCGAAGCGGAGCAGCGCCCGGGGTTCCCCCTCGACCTCATCCTCATCGAAGGCATCGCAGAGCACGGTGAGCACGGTCCGGTCCACCCCTCCCGAGGACTCGATCACGGCCGGGGTGTAGCGGGCGTGGGTATGGGGATCGAGGTAGCTCAGTTCCTTGCCCGAGCACTCCATATGCTGATCCAGATCGTAGGTGCCGCGGTCGGCGATCCCTTCGAGCTCCGACCAGCCGAAGGGGAACTCATACTCGATATCCTGGCAGGCCCGGGCGTAGTGAGCCAGCTCCTCGGAGGTGTGGGGGCGCAGCCGCAGACGTTCGGGGCTGATGCCGAGTGCGACGTACCAGGCCAGGCGGGCCTCGAGCCAGTACGCGAACCACTTCTCCGACTCATCGGGATGGCAGAACCACTCCAGCTCCATCTGCTCGAACTCGCGGGAGCGGAAGATGAAGTTGCCGACGGTGATCTCGTTCCGGAAGGCCTTCCCGATCTGGGCGATCCCGAAGGGGACCTGCTGGCGGGAGGCCTCCTGCACGCTGCGGAAGTTCACGAAGATCCCCTGGGCGGTCTCGGGGCGCAGCCAGGCCGCCGCCGAGTCGTCCTCGACCGGACCGATGAAGGTCTTGAACATGAGGTTGAACATGCGCGGTTCCGAGAGCTCCCCGCCGCACTCGGGACAGCTCTCGCCCGCGACGTGATCCTGACGGAACCGCCGCCGGCACTCCCGGCACTCCACCAGGGGATCCTGGAACGAGCCCACGTGGCCCGAGGCCTCCCAGACCCGGGGATTCATCAGGATGGCCGCGTCCATCCCCACCACGTCCTCCCGCTTGCGCACGATCTCGTTCCACCAGCGCTCGGTGACGATGCGTTTCAGTTCCACCCCCAGTGGACCGTAGTCCCAGGTGGACCCGAGCCCGCCGTAGATCTCGCTGGAGCGGAAGATGAAACCCTTGCGTTTCCCCAGGCTCGCGAGCCGGTCCATCACGGCGCTGCGATCATCCGATGCCATCGAACTCCCTTTCCCTGGCCACCACTCAGTGCCCGAGCCGGGGCGGCGGCTGGGGGGGCAGGGCCCCCGGGGCGCGCCCGGCCCGGACGTTCTCCATGTGCTCGCGGGCCAGACGCCCGTAATCGGAATCGGACCCGTACCGGGTGATGATCTGCTGGTAGAGATCGATCGCCGTGGCCCGCTGTTCCAGCCAGGCGTAGGAGTCGGCCGCCTTGAGCCGGGCGGTGACGGCGAAGAGGAACTGATCCTCGTTCAGGATCGCCACCTTCATGTATTCGAGCACCGCCTCCTCGTAGTTCCCCATGGCGAACAGGGTTTCGGCCAGCTGCCAGCGCAGTCGGGCTTCCTGCTCGGAATCGGCGGCGCGCAGGTTGCGGAAGTACTCCGCGGCTCGCCCGAACTGACCGCCCTCCCGATAGAGCCGGCCGAGCTGCATCTTCACGTCGAAGAGCGATTCCGAGTCGGGGAACCTTTCCAGGAAAGTCAGGGCCTCCTGCTGGGCCGACTCGTACAGCCGCATTCGCTCCAGGGTCTGGATGAGGTTGAACTGGGCATCGGCGGCCAGGGCGGGATCGGGGGAGGAGGCGACCCGGCGGTATAGGGTCATCGCGGTCTGGTAGTCCGCTTCCAGGTAGGCCAGCTGAGCGAGCTGGAACCGGGCCCGGTCGGCCTGGGGATGTTCCGGGTGGTCGTCCACCAGCCGCTGGAAGAAAGTCCGGGCGTCGGCGTAGTTTTCCTGCCGGGCCGTGGCCACCGCCAGGGCGTAGAGGGCGTCGGGCACGGACGCCGATTCCGGGGCGTCCTCGACCACCTGACGCAGGATCTCCTCGGCCCGCTCCCACTGCTCGCCCCGCAGCAGCATCATGCCCTCGGCGGTCTGGAAGAAAGGTTCATAGCGGCGGGTGATCTCCCGCTCGCGGCGCCAGGTCTCCCGGAAGGTCTCGCGGCGCTCGGCGGCCGTGGCCACCCGCCCGCCGGCATATGCCAGGTAGACCAGTTCGGCTCCGGCCCGGGCGCGGATCGAATCGGTCTCCGCCGTCCCGGCGATCCGGGTCCAGACCTCCTCGGCCGGACCGAGTTCACCCCGGTCCGAGAGCATCTCCCCCAGGCGCAGGAGGATCGAGTCGGCCGTCGCCGAGGCCGGAGCGGCCTGCCAGATCGCCCGCCCGGCGGCCAGCTCGCCATCCTCGTCACCGGCCCGGCGCGCGGCCCGGCACCACAGCGCCAGGGCATCGAGCCGCTCCCCTGGATCGGTCAGCCCGGCCGCCGCCGCTCGGGCCTCCCCGGCCGCTTCGGACCAGGACTGCGCGGCGCTCAGGGCGCGGGCGAGTTTGAACCGGGCGCGGAGCGTGTCTCCTTCCTCGCAGCTGGCCGCGAAGCGCCGGTAGGCCTCGACCGCTTCGCGGGCCCGCCCCTGCTCCAGGAGCAGATCGCCGGTGGATTCACTGGAGCGCGCCGTCCAGGGACTGGCCGGGAAGCGTCCGGCCAGTTCCCGGAAGTGGACTACCGCGGCCGTCCCGTCACCACTGCGCAGGCGGGCATCCCCGGCCATGAAGAGGATCTCGTCGAGGGCGGCTCCGTCGGGGAGATCGGTCAGGCTCACCTCGAGCAGGGGAGCGGCCTCGGCCCAGGCGCCGATCCGGTACAGGGAACGCCCCCGTCCCATACGGGCGCGGCGCTGCACGGCCGGGGGCTTGCCGGGCTCGAGCAGCAGGCGGTAGACATCGGCGGCCTCTTCGTAGTAGGAGGGATCGGCGTGCCGGCCCAATCCCTCGTTGGCTTCGCCCAGTTTGAGCAGTACGTCGTTGAGGCGGTCCGAGGCGGTGAAGACGTCGAGAAAGGCACGGTAGCGGTCCCGCATCGCCTGGTAATAGAACACCGGCTCGCCCTGCAGGTCGGCGAGGTCGAGTTCGATGAGCGCGAGCTGCGCCCGCTCCGAGGCCTCGCTGGTACCGCCCACCCGGACCGCTTCCCGGTAGGCGTCGGCGGCCCGCGTGCGCGGCTCCCGGGCCGCCTCCTCCCCCTGTTCGGTGGCCGCGATGACCCCGAGCGCTTCGAGGGCCTGCCCCTTCTCGTAGTGAGCGCGGGCGGCCGGTGCGCCGTCCGGCACCCGCGCCAGATAACGGTCGTAGGCGTCGACCGCGGTGGAGAAGTCCTTCAGCGCCCCGGTATTGGCGCGGGCGATCTGCAGCAGCGCCTCGGCCTCCCCCCCGCTCCCCCCCGAGGCCAGGGCCAGGACCGCCGACTGCAGGACCCGCAGTCCGGTCTCGAGATCGATCAGGCGGTACCGTCGCCAGTAGGCGATCCGCTCCGCCGCCCGCTCACCCCATTGGCCGGCGGTGCCGGCCAGCGGCTGCAGCTCGACAATGGCCGAGGCGTACTCCCCCTGGAACGCGAGCGCCCGGGCCGACGCCCAGAGCGCTTCGGACCAGAGCTCGCCGGCGCCGGATGTCGACGCCGAGAGCCGGTAGTAGCCGGCCGCAGCGGCCGGATCGGCCAGTTCCTCTTCGTACAGCCGGCCCAGGTCCATGGCGGCCTGAGCCCTCACCCCGGCGGGCAGTTCGAGGTGCCGGATGAGGTCACGCAGCCGTTCGGCCGCTTCGGGAACCCTCTCCAGCCGGATGAGGATGTCCGCGGCGGCCGCCACCGCCTCGGCGAGGGTGGCCGGTTCGACCGCCTCGGTCCGGGCCCGATCAGCCCAGGCGAGGGCCGATTCGGCCCGCCCGGCATCCCGGGCGGTACGGGCCGCTTCCAGGGCCATCCGGGCCGCTTCCTCGCCGATCATCGCCGGCAGCGCGATCTCGTAGGCGGCCAGAGCCGAGTCGGGTTCCCCGACCGCGGCCTGGGTCCGGGCGAGCCAGAGCGCGGTGTAACTCCGCTCCCGGCCGCGGGTGCCGTCGACCGCGGCCCGCAGTTCGGGGAGGGCCTCGCCGTGGCGCCCCAGGGCCGAGAGGGCCTGCCCCAGCACGCTCCGCAGGGCCGCGGTCCGCTCCTGGGGCGGATCGGCGGCGAGCGCCTCCCGGACCGTTGCGACCGCTTCTCCGGCCTGATCAGCGGCGATCAGCAGCCGGCCCTTCAGGGCGGCGGCATCGGCCTCGAGGTCGGGAGTGGTGGCCGCCCGGGCGGCCTCATCGGCCAGGGCCAGGGCGCGATCGGTCTGGCCCACGATGCTGCGGGCTTCGGCCTCGAGCAGCCGGAAGCGGGGCTGGAGCGGGTGGAAGGGGTAGTCCCGGTTGGCCTCGGCCACCCGGTCGAGAGCGTCATCGATCCGTCCCCGGGCCAGCAGGGCTTCGATGAGGCCGACCGAGGCACGGGGCCGGTTGTCGTTGGCCGGGAAGAGATCGAGAAAATTGCCGTAGGATGCGGCGGCCGAGGCGAAGTCGCCCCCCTCGGCGAACAGGCGCCCCGCCCGCATCCAGGCCTCGGGCGCCCGGACCGCGGAACCGTGATGAGTCGTGAAGTCGCGGTAGGCTGTGGCCGCCTCGAGCGGACGCCGGTTCGCCTCGAGCGCCTGACCCAGCAGCCAGCGGGCCTCTTCGGCCTGTTGCAGGGGGAGCCCCCCCTCGAGCTGCCGTCGGAGCTGATCGACCGCCAGATCGTAGAGCCCGTCCTGGTAGAGCGAGCGGGCGAACCGCAGCGGATCCTCCTGCCGGCCCACTGGTTCCTGCCGGATGTCCCCGGTCCGGCCGGTCGCCGGGATCCCGATTGCGATGATCCCGGCACTCCCGTTCCCGGTCATTCCGACCGTACGCGCTTCCGCGCGCGCCGGGTTCAGCGTGAGGACCAGCAGAGCAGCCGGTATCAGTGTCATGTCACGTGACATGTGTCGGTACCGAGAGTGACGCTGCGCCCGACCGGCCAGGCGCGGCGACGACGCAGTAGCGGTGGCTACGGCGAGGAGGCGCAACGCCGCCGGCCGGGATGCAGCGCCGCTCGAATACGACAGGTGTTGCGTGACAGGACACCAGGGACAGGCAACGGGACATCGCGGACCACGCTCCTCACGGTCGAGTTTCGGACTCCATGGAGGAATCTCACAAGCTAGGGGCGGCTTCTCCGGCGAGTCAAGACGGCATCTTTCCCGCTCGTCCATTTTCCCCTGATACCTGCCGCCGGGTATGTCGTATTCTATCAGGCATGCGGATCACCGCGCACCCGTCGGAAGGTCATCGGGAATCATCCCCTTCCGGAGGAGCGACGGGATCCGTGGCCAGCGGATGATCGATGACGCGGGAGGCACCTGATGATACTGACGACGACTCCCCAGGTCGAAGGACGTTCGATCCTGGAATACATGGGCATCGTAACCGGCGAAGCGATCATGGGAGCCGATATCTTCAAGGACTTCTTTGCGGGCATCCGCGACATCGTCGGCGGACGCGCCGCCGCGTATGAGAAGGAACTCATCCGGGCCCAGAAGATCGCTCTCGACGAGATCGAGCACCGCGCCGCCCAGGTGGGGGCGAACGCCGTGGTGGGGATCGATCTCGATTATGAGGTCGTGAAAGACACCATGCTCATGGTGACCGCCTCGGGCACCGCCGTGAAGGTATCGGAACGGCGACGCTGAATCCGCCCGGCATCATCCTGCGGTCGGGTTGACGGCCGCAGGCTCCCTTTCTAGACTCAGGCATCGGGCATCCCGATCCCGCACCCGGTACCCTGTGGAAGGGAGAGAGTGGAGCCATGCAATCGCGGAACCTCGCCCCGGGCCTGCTGCTGATCGCGCTCGGCGCGATCTTTCTGGCCGGCAACCTCGGAGCTTTCAGTCTGCTTGATCTCTGGCCGGTCCTCCTCATCGTCCTGGGCCTTTTCTTCTTCGTCCTCTGGTTGCGCGAACGGCCGAACTACGGCCTGCTCATGCCGGCCTCGATCCTGGTGGTCGTCGGTCTCCTCTTCCTCTACTGCCAGAACAACGGCTGGTGGTACATGCGGGACCTCTGGCCGGTCTTCATCATCGCCCCCGGGGTGGGATTCTTCCTCATGTACTTCCTCGGCGAGCAGGAAGGGGGCCTGCTCATCCCCGGGAGCATCCTGCTGGGAGTCGGCCTGGTGATCATGAGCGGGAACCGGTGGGTCGGCGCCTGGTGGCCGGCCGTCCTGATCATAATCGGCGTCCTGCTCCTGCTGCGGCCGCCGAAGGCCTGGGAGTTCGATGCCGATGGCGGCGGTTCCGGCTCCGACACCGGGGCCGCGCCCCCCCCACCCGACCAGCTGTGAACCTCATAACCCGCCGGGAACGGAAAGGCCGAACCGTGAATCCACCGACCGACGCGCCATCCCGCCGCATCTCCCTGCCCGTGCTTTGCCTCGGTGCCGCTGCCGCCGTCACGATTATGGCGGCCGCCGCCTTCCCCGTCCCGGGAGAGCCGGCCGCCGCCGGCCGGGACAGCCAGGCGGTCCGCAGCGTCCGGATCGAGATCTCCTTCAGCGCCGAGGCGCGTTCCGAGCCCGTGACCGGACGCATTTACGTGGCCCTGAGCCGGGAACGCGGCCGCGAGCGCCGCGGCCAGGTCGCGGGACCGATCCAGCAGGCGGGGGAGACCGGAGCGCCTCTGTTCGGTCTCAACGTGGAGGATCTGCGGCCCGGGCGCCCGGCCGTGATCGACGGCTCGGTCTTCGGCTGGCCGGTGGAGAGCCTCGATGCCCTCCCACCGGGGGAGTACTGGGTTCAGGGCTTCGTGAACGTCTACACCCGCTTCGCACGGGCCGACGCGCACACCGTCTGGCTGCACATGGATCAGTGGGAAGGGCAGAACTGGCGCCGCTCGCCGGGCAACCTCTTCTCGGAGCCGCAGCAGGTGACGATCGACCCGCGCCGCGACACGACCATCCGGATCGTCTGCGACCAGGTGAACCCGCCCCTGCCCGAACCCGAAGAAACCGACGAGGTGAAGATCATCAAATTCGAGAGCCGGATCCTGTCGGCCTGGTGGGGTCACCCGATCTACATCGGTGCCACGGTCCGGCTCCCGAAGGGATACGACGAGCATCCCGACACCTGGTACCCGGTCAACTACATCCAGGGGCATTTCTCCACCCGGGCGCCGGGCATGCCGACCGACGATCAGCTGGCCGGGATCTGGCCCGGGGAGGACATCCCGCGGTTCTTCTACGTCACGCTGCAGCACCCCTCGCCTTACTACGACGATTCCTACGGGGTGAATTCCGAGAACAATGGTCCCTACGGCGACGCCATCATGACCGAGCTCATCCCGGCGGTGGAGGAACGCTTCCGAATCATCCGCGAGCCGTGGGCGCGCAAGCTCACCGGCGGTTCGACCGGCGGCTGGATCGCCCTGGCCTACCAGATCTTCTACCCCGACTTCTTCGGCGGCTGCTGGGCGAGCTGTCCCGACGGGGTGGATTTCCGCGCCTACCAGATCGTGAATATCTACTCCGATGAGAACGCCTACTTCCTCGATCACGGCTGGATGCGCATCGATCGGCCCAACCGGCGCTCCCCCGACGGGAACATCCGCTCGATGATGAAGGATGAGAATCTTTACGAGCTGGTGGTGGCGGACCACTCCCGCTCCGGCGGGCAGTGGGATATCTGGGAGGCCACTTACAGCCCCTGCGGTCCCGACGGTTACCCGGTGCGGATCTGGGACAAGCGCACCGGCGAGATCAACAGCGCGGTGGCCGCGTACTGGCGCGAGAACTACGATCTGCGCTACATCCTGGAGCGCGACTGGGCCGTCCTGGGACCGAAGCTCGTGGGCAAGATCCACGTCTATGTGGGCGACATGGACTCCTACTACCTGAACAACGGGGTGCACTTCCTGCACGATTTCCTGGAGAGCACGACCCAGCCGTATTACCACGGCGAGGTGCTCTTCCAGCCGCTGGCCCCCCACTGCTGGGGACCGCGGGGAGTGGAGCAGCTGCAGAAGATGGTTCAGCACATCGAGCAGTGGGCGCCCCCCGAGGCCGACCTGACCTCGTGGCGGTACCGCTGAGGTAGCGATCACATGCCCCTGATCGCGCTGCTGCGCAAGCTCTTCAAGACCCTGAACTCCGACGGGACCCCGGCCCAGATCGCGGCCGGGATCGCCCTGGGGGCGGCGCTGGGACTCACCCCCGTCGCCAACCTGCACAACCTGGTGATCATCACGGTCGCCGTGCTCACCCGGGTCTCGATGCCCGGATTCCTGCTCGGCTGGGCGCTCTTTGTGCCCCTCGGCTTCCTCCTCGACCCGGTCTTCCACGCCCTGGGTCGGAGCCTGCTCATCGGCCCGGGAGCCCTCGAGGCGACCTGGACCGCCATGTACAACACCCCCGTACTGGCGCTCACGAATTTCAACAACACCGTCGTGCTCGGCAGCTTCCTGGTCTGGGTCGCGGCGGCCGTGCCGCTCTACTTTCTCTGCCGCCTGGGCGTTGCGAAGTACCGCGAGCACATCTACGAGCGGCTCGAACGCACCCGGTTTTTCAAGGCCCTCAAGGCCTCGAAGCTCTACAAGTACTACACCCTGCTCCGGCCGGAGCTGGACTGATGGCTACCCCCGGGACACAGCCCCCCCGCGACCGGGAGAAGGTAAAACCGGCCCCCCGCGGGGTGGGTAAGATCTTCCGGCTGAAAGCGGTCATCCCCCTGGCGATCCTCGGCGTGCTCATCGCCGCCGTCTGGCTGCTCCTGCTCGACGGGATCGTACGCCGGGGGGTGGAATGGACCGGCGCCCAGCTCACCGGCGCCCGGGTCGATGTGGCCGGGGCCGAGGTCCGCCCCTTCGCCGGCCGGCTGGTGCTGCGCGGCATCGCGGCGGCCGATCCCGAGGCCCCGATGCGCAACCTGGTCGAAATCGGCGAGGCCGTCGCCCAGATCCGCCTCGCGCCCCTGTTGGAGAAGAAGATCATCATCGACACCCTGAGCGTCACCGGGGTGCGGTTCGGCACCCCGCGTACCGAGTCGGGGGCGCTGGAGCGCCGCAGTGCCACCACCGGGGCCGCCGCGGGTCGGATCTCGGCCTGGACCCGGGCCCTGCCGATCCCGGAGTTCAGCCTGCGCGGGCTCGGTGAAACGGTCAATGTCACCGCGATCACGGCCGACAGCCTCGCGACCGTTCAGCTGGCCACCCGGCTGGTGGCCGAGGCGGATTCTCTACAGGAGCACTGGATCGACGAACTCCGGACGCTCGGGGTGGGTGCCGAGGTCGACTCGGCCCGGGCGCTGCTCGCGCGCAGCGGCGACATCAATCTGCGCAGCCTCAACCTGCGGCAGATCCAGGCGGTCCGCGATCTGGTGGTCTCGGGGCGCGATCTGGTGCGCTCCCTGCAGACCAAGCGAGACCGGCTGGTCGAGCTGAGCGCCGGCGTGCAGGCAGGCGTGCGGGACCTGCAAAGCGGATTGCGCCATCTTGATGAGAGCCGCGACCGTGATTTCGCCTGGGCCCGGGGCCAGCTCCGGATTCCCTCTATCGCCGCCCCCGATCTGGGACCGGCGCTCTTCGGCGAGATGGCCCGCGACCACCTGGCGCCGGTCCTGCGCGCCCTCGATACCATTGACGAGCACCTGCCCCCGGGCATCAGGCAGAAACTCGAACCCGGCCCGAAGCGCCTGCGCCTGGCCGGAACCACGGTGCGCTTCCCCCGGCGCGCCGAACTCCCCGCCTTCCTGCTGGAGCGGGGCGAGTTCTCAATGGCCCTCGGACCCGCCGGGCGCCCCGAGGCGTATGAACTGACCGTGACCGGGGTAACCACCGAACCGGCGGTGTACGGCGAGCCCACCCGCTTCCGACTTGCCCGGGCCAGCGGCGGCGCCGGCGAACGCCTCCTGCAGGTGGCCGGTACGGTGGACCACACCACCGCGGTGCCGCACGACACCGTGGCGGTCGAACTGGCCGGAGCCGGCATGGGTGAGGTAGCCCTCGCCTCCCTGGCGGGCCGGCTTGATCTGGGGACCGGGGAATCGGCGCTCCGGCTGACCCGCTCCGGGCCCGAGGTGAACGCCCTGATGACATGGGAGTGCGCTGACCTCGACTGGATCTCGACCGGGGAGCGCAGCCGCCTGGAGCAGTTCGTCTGGGAGACCCTGGCCGGGCTCGACCGGCTCACTCTCGAGATCCGCCTCAGCGGCCTGGCTGAGGATCCCCGTCTGAGCGTGACCTCGAACATCGCCGCCACCCTCTCCCGGGCCCTGCAGGACCGGCTGGGAGCCGAGATCCGCCGGGCCGAGGCCGAGGTGCGCTCGGCGGTGAACGAACGGATCGCCGAGTATGAAGCCCGGGCTCGCCGTGAGATCGAGGCGGTGCGCACCGGAGTCGAGGAAAGGATCGGCGAACTCGAGGGCCGCCTCGACGAGGTCAAAGCCGAACTCGAAGCCCGCCTGCGCCGCCTGACCGACGCCCTGCCCCCCGGGATCATCCCGCCGGCATGAAGAGAAAGCAGCGGGCCCGCTCTCCCGTCAGGTGCACCCCTTCCCGGATCGATCAGCCGCGTTCGCCGGGCCGGTGGCGGACAGAGCGACCGCCGACCGTATCCTCGATATCGCGACCGAGGAATCGGGCCAGATCCTCACTCAGGCGTAGTGCCGTCGGGTAGTCGGTCGGGGCATCGTACTCGACGACCTCACCCCCCCGGCCTCCGGCCAGACAGACCGGGAACACGATCTTCGCCGAGTTGCTGTCGCGCCGGGTTTCCTTTCCCACCATGATCCGGTCGAAGCCGGCCAGGTCGTAACGGGTCACCTTCATCGGCACCATGATCCCCCACCACTTCGAGACCGTCATGGCGGCCCGATCGACGATGATGCCCGAACGCCCGAACGTCAGGCCCGCTCCGACCCCGTCGAAGATGAGGCCGAGGATCAAAAGGATGAGCGGTGAGATGTCTTCATCCATCGGCACCCCGCTGATCCGCAGGGCCGTGAGGGTCATGAACAGCCCGGCGGCCAGGAAGGGCAGTCCGAAGAGCATCAGCCAGCCACCGCCGCTCTTCCGCTCCATCCGGTTGTCTGGAACCTGTTGTGTCGTATCGGCGGACGTCATGCGGGCTCCATCCTTCCCGGGTGATTCTCACCTGCCGGGTCGGCTGTAATGGTAACCACAATCCTCCCGGGCGGTCGACTGTGTCGCCATGGCTTCCTTCTCATACGCCTGGTATCGGAGACGTTCGCGGGGATACACTCCCCGCTGAGTATCAGACCTGCTCCCCCAGTATGGAGGCACGCTCATGCCGCGCGCTCTTTCCCGCGGCCTGGCCCTGCTCCTGCTGCTCGCCCTGCTCCCCACCAGCCGTGTTGCCGCCACCCAGACACCAGTCCCGCCACATCTCGATTCTTCGATATGGATACCACCTCCCGCATCACACCTCCTGAACCTCAGCCGAAAGGAAACCTCTGAAACAGAATCGATATTCACCAGACCGACGGTAACTGACAACGATACTCTGGCGCTCTCCCTTCTAACCCGTTCAGCACAGAGACACAGGGGACGACGGATCCGGATCGGTATCGCGCTGTCTGTAGTGGGCGCTTTCGGCATCATGCCGGTGTCCAACCTGGGTGACATGGATAACAAGAGACAAATGGGAAAGGGAATCATGTTGATCGGCCTCGGGGTCGCTTCTGCATCCGTCCCATCGCTGGCCGAGAAGGAGCTCACCAATATTCGGGATGCATCGAACCCGGTCGGGCAGGGAAACCGGACTGTCATTGCCCTGAACAACGTCGCTAAGAAATCGAAAATGAATCGCCTGATTACCGGGGCGGCGTATCTGGGGCTTGCGGGATGGCAGCTCTATCGGGTAAAAAGAACCGCTCCGACAATCTCATTCTTTTACCTGTTCCATTCTTTGCACTCGGATCGATCATTTCCTTTGCGAACCGTTCCCGGGATGAGAGGGCATTACTGGAATGTGGGGGCGCGTCCGGTCCGGACGCCGGCACACTCCGGGCGTCATTATTTCCGCGTTTCATATCCGATTATCTTTGATTAAAGTAGGTCGAACCACCTCAGCCGGATGGCGGATCACTTCATGGAGCCAGCATCACCCGTGACCGATCTCCACGCAGATGCGTCGCACACCGGGCCCCCCCCGATCAGGCAATCGTACCGGAGGACACGCCGGACCGGCGCACGGGTAACGCCCGTCCGGGCCGACCCGGTGGGGGAACGGTCCACGCCCCACGGCTGGAAACGGGTTGAAACAGAGGAGACGGACTAGATGGCAGTGGAACGAACCCATGACGTCCTCATCTACGGGACCGGTCTGGCGGGCCTGCGGGCCGCGGTCGAGATCGCCCGGAAGAGCGGGGGCACGGTCGACATGGGCCTGGTCTCCAAGGTCCAGATCATGCGGTCCCACTCGGTATGCGCCGAGGGCGGCACGGCCGGAGTGCTCTACCCCGAGGAAGGGGATTCCT
>CAYSYY010000043.1:0-13850 GCA_964435265.1 uncultured Gemmatimonadota bacterium | reverse complement strand
CAGCGCCTTCGACACCTACCTGATCGTCTCCTGTCCGGGCGAGAACCGCGGCGTGAACGACGACCACGAGGGCCGGACCGACCTCAGCCGGGTTGACCTCGAGCTGACCGAATCGGGAACCTACCGGACAGTGGTCACCTCCTATCAGGCGGGGGAGACCGGCGATTACGAGCTCACCATCAACTTCGGAGAGGGGGATTATGACGACGAGCAGCAGCGCGACGTGACCCGGTTGCAGCCGGGCGGATCCGCCTCGGGGAGTCTGCAGCAGGGCGATTCGACCCTGGACAACGGCGAGTTCTACGACCTGTACGTCTTCGACGGCCAGGCGGGACAGACCGTCTCGATCGATCTGACCAGCTCGGAGTTCGACACCTACCTCGGACTGATCATGCCCAATGAGGAGAACCTGCAGAACGACGACTTCGAGAACAGCACCAGCCACTCCCGGATCGATCTGACCCTGCGCGAGTCGGGCCGCTACTCCATCATCGCCACCTCGTACGGGGCCGGCGAGACGGGCGGCTACCGGATCGCCCTGAGCACCTCGACCGGGCCGGCGCCGGGGCCCGCCCCCGGTCCCACCCCCTCCGGACAGGGCGGGGTCTACGGCATCTTCATGGGCATCAGCGACTACCCCGGCGAGCGTTCCGATCTGCCCTACTGCGCCGATGACGCCCGCACCCTCGCCCGGGCCATGACCGAGGGAGTGGGCATGCGCTCCTCCGACGCCATCATCCTCACCGACGGCCAGGCCACGACCGCCAACTTCCGCGACGCCGTCGGGCAGCTGGCCGGCCGGATGGGGCCCGATGACACCTTCGTCATCTTCTACTCCGGACACGGTTCCCGGGTGCCCCGTTCGGGCGGCTACGAGACCACCGATCCCGACGGCCAGGATGAGACGCTCTACCTCTACGACGGCCACCTCTATGACAACGAGATGAGCGAGCTGCTCGACCAGGTCAGGGCGGGCACCACCCTCCTGGTCCTGGATTCGTGCTTCAGCGGCGGCTTCGCCAAGGACGTCATCTCCCGCCCCGGGCGGATGGGGCTCTTCAGCTCCGAAGAGGACGTGACCTCGATGGTGGCCGGCAAGTTCACCGCCGGGGGCTACCTGGCCTACTTCATCGCCGAGGCCGTGTCGGGGAACCGGCCCGCCGACGAGGACCACGACGGACAGATCACGGCCCTGGAGCTGAGCCAGTTCATCCACGAGCGCTACCGCTCCGAGGTCAAGGCCGGCGGTCCCGATGACTACGTGAGCCTCAGCTCGCGCCAGCTCGGCTACCAGCACCTGGTGGTCGACCGCGGCAGCATCGGTCCCTACGACGTGATCTTCCGGTAGGAGCCGAACCGCCCGTCTGAAAGGAAACCGCCGTGATCCCGACCGGGACCCGTCCCTGCGCTGCCGCCTCCGGTGTTGCGGCGCTCGCTCTGCTCGCCCTCCTTGCGGCCCCCGCTCCCATCCGGGCTCAGACCGGTACCGCGGCGCTCCCCCCCGCCCGCGCCGCCGCCCTGGAGGGCATCACCGCCCGCTCCCTGAAGGGGCACCTGTTCTTCCTCGCTTCCGATGAACTCCAGGGCCGCAACACTCCCTCCCCGGGACTGGATATCGCCGCCCGTTACCTGGCCACCCAGTTCGAGCGGGTCGGGCTGGAACCGGCCGGCGACGACGGTTTCTTCCAGACCTCGCCGTGGATCACGACGGTAACCGAGCGCGAGCGCACCTCGCCCTCGGGCGAGAGGAGGATCGTGCGCAACGAGCGGCCGGTGCCGTTCGCGGGCGCCGGGAGCGTCGAGAACGCGGTGGGGGAGCCGTATCCGCTCAGGAACGTCGCGGGCATCCTGCGCGGCTCCGATCCGGTCCGGCGTGATTCCTGGATCCTGGTCACCGCCCACTACGACCACATCGGGATCCGCTCCGGAGCCCGGCCCGACAGCATCTGTAACGGCGCCAACGACAACGGCTCGAGCGCGGTCGCCCTCATCGAGCTGGCGCAGGCGCTCGTGCCGCTCAAGGCCGAACTGGGGCGCAGCATCCTCTTCCTGGCCTTCTTCGGCGAGGAGCGGGGCTTGCTCGGCTCCTCCTGGTACACCACCCACCCGCTGGTGCCGCTCGAGCGCACGGTCGGGGTTCTGAACATGGAGCAGATCGGCCGGATCGACGGCGACGGCGGCCTCCACCCCGACAGCGCTTCCTTCACCGGCTTCACCTTCTCGACCCTGCCGCAGTTCTTCAGGCGGGCGGGGGAACGGCTGGGGATCGAGGTCTACGAACACCCGCGGTTCTCCGATCCGTATTTCCGGGGCAGCGACAACATCGCCTTTGCCCGGGTCGGGGTGCCGGCGCACACCGCCTGTACGCTCTACCAGTACGACGAGTACCACCAGCCCGGCGACAATCCCGACCGGATCGATTATGAGAACATGGCCCGGGTGGTCCGGATGTTCGCCCTCGGACTGATCGAGATGGCCGCCGGGGACGAGGTGCCCCGCTGGAACGAGGAACTGGAGAGCACGGCCGGCTATGTTTCGACCTGGCGCGCCCTGACCGGCGGCGCCCCGCCCCCGCTGCCCTGAGCGCACCGTACCGCAATCTCTTTCCGAAACCTCTGTCCCGTGGCGGCGACAGAGTCTGTCCCGGTGATGGGACACGGCCCGGACCAGCTGAGGCCCCCCCGACGGTACCGGTCCGACCGGGAGGCGCCTCCGTGAGACCGGTTTCCCTCAGCCCTTATTACGGCAGGCGGTTCGGCGGCCGGTTCGGCGGCCGGTTCGACTGACGGTGGATCTTCCACTGGCATGGTCCTTGCTCCATCTATCCGGCAGCAGCAGGCGGGATCGATCCGCCGACCTCAACCGACGGGTACGCACGATGGACGCTCGGAGGAATCCCACAGGCGGAGACCGGGAGACGGCCTATCTCGGAGGCATCGTCATCGTCTTCGGTCTGATCATCATCCTCATGCTCCTGAGCGGGTGCGCCGCACCCGCCGCGGCCCGTCTCATCGACAGCGAACAACCCTTCACCCTGAGTCTCGATGAAGGCACCCACTGGGTCTACTGGCGCATGGACGGCGGGGCGGAACCGGCTCTCCGCTCTCCCCTGGACACCCTGGACATCTGGGTCGAGGAGATCCTGGCTCCGCCCCGCAACCCGATCCTGATCGAACCCCTGCTCAACCGGCCCGAACGGGTGCCGGCCGTCCCGCCGGGGGCGGGCTTCTACCTGCCGGCGGCGGCGCCGTCCGATTCGGCCGACCTGATCGAGACCATCACCGTTGCGGTCACGGGTCCCGTCTTCCGGATCGCCGCCCGAGGCCGGACCTCACAGGGCAAGTACCCCCACTTCGTCGCCAACTCCACCGCCGGCCTGCTCGACCTGACCGGCTGGGTCTGGCGCTGGCCGCAGGACCCGGTACCCGTCTACCGGCGGTACAACCGGGCCGCCGATCTGATCGTACCCGCCGACGATTCCCCGATCGGGGGATGGTGCACCGACGACAGCGGCTGGTACGTCACCGGCCGCGACCGGCCGATGGAGGTGCCGGCCGGAACCTTCCGCTGTATCGAGATCTCCTACCACTTCCACACCCGCTCCGGCTCCGAACCCGACTTCCCGGTGTACCGGGAGTACTGGGCGCCGCAGGTCGGGCTCATCGCCTGGGACGACCGGCGGCCCGACGGCGACGGTTCCTGGGTTCTCGCCGCCTTCGATCCCGGCTCCCCCGCCACCGCCGAACCGCCGGACCGTCATCACCGTTGACACCGCCGCCGCGGCGACGTACTCCTGATGACCCGTTCCCGATCACGCTCCGCAGGGGATTCCTACGGTGTCGCAGGCGGCCTCGTCACAGAGCGACGGATCGCCCCGCGGTGACGCGGGTCTCTTCGTCACGACCAGCGGCGGCGTGCTCTTCTGCCGTCCTCCTGCCTCCGGGGTGCACGTCGTCATCGCCGATCGCACCCGCCGGTGGACCGGCTTCTTCGGTCTCGCCCGCCACGCCCGGACCGGAGCGGTGATCGCCGCCCGCCGTTACCGGCTCGGCACCCGCCAGGTGCGCAAGCATTCCACCGATGTGATCCTCCACGCCATCGATCCCCGCACCCTCACCCATGAGCAGATCGGTGAGGTCCGCGACGTACACGACGTCCACCAGATCGAGGTCAGCGGGGATCTGGTCTTCCTGACCGACACCGGGCTCAACCGCATCCATGTCTGGGATCTGGAACGGGGTGAAACCGTCCGCATCATCGAGGTGGGGCCGGAGCGCGACGACATCAACCACCTCAACGCGCTCCTGGCCGACGGCGATGATCTGCTGGTGGGCATGAACAACCGCGGCCGCCTCGACGCCGCCGTCATGCGCCTGCCGCTGGCGGTCATCGGAGCGGCCGGCGATCACGTCGTGGCGGCCGCTCCGATCGCAACCGTGACCCCGCTCACGCCCTTCGTGCACACCCACGACCTGGAACGGTACGGTTCCGGACTGCTCGCCTGCGCTTCCCGCACCGGCGTGGTCCTGCGCACCGATCCCCCCGGGGTTCTCTTCTCACCCGGGGGCTGGGTACGCGGACTGGCGGCCGCAGAAGAAGGGCTCTGGGTGGGGATCAGCACCCCCGCCGAGCGCGCCGACCGGCATAGCCGGACCCTCGACGGCGAAGTGCGCTGCTACCGGGAACCGGGGTGGATCGAGAGCGCCCGCATCGTCCTCCCGGGCGTCGGCCAGGTCCACGATCTGCTCGCTGTCTGAAGACGCGTACCCTCACCCCCGGCGATGCCACTCGGCGAGCAGTTCAGCCTCCCGTTCCGCTTTCAGACCCATGCGTAGATTCGAGCGGCGCTCCTCGGGCCGGGTCAGGTGCCAGTCGAGGGTCTCCCGGGCGGTCACGGTGAGCGGCCGGTAGGTGATGCCGGTGGCGAACTCGCGGCTGAGGTCGAAGCGGTTGAATCCGACGCTTGAGCCCCGGGCGGGCAGCCAGAGGGGCATGTCGGTATAGGGGGCCACCCGGCGCTCGAGCAGGAAATCGGTATCCACCCAGGTGAAGGCGGCTTCCGAGCCGATCCCCTCCTGCACGCCCTCCAGCAGTCCCCGGAAGTCGAGCGGTTCGGCCGGCCCCAGCCCCATGTAGGTGCCCCGGACCTCCTGTTCGAGCAGCCGGATATACCACTCCGAGAGGTCGCGGGCGTCGATGAACATGACTGGATTGGCGGGCTCCCCCGGGGCGAGCACCTCCCCCCCCCGGTGCAGGCGGACCGGCCAGTAGGTGAAACGATCGGTATCGTCGCGCGGTCCCACGATCAGCCCCGGACGGATGATGAGGTGGTCGTCGGGGAAGAACCGTCCGACCTCCTTCTCGCACGTCGCCTTCTGCAGGCCGTAGGGCATCCGGGGGATGTCCTCCCCGGTCCACTCCCCTTCGAAGGCGTAGACCGGAGCGTCGAGCGCGGTCATGCCGATACGGCTCAGGTCCGAGATGACCGAGCGGGTCGAGGTGAAGAGGTATACCCCGACCGAATCCGCCAGGAGACGGGCCGAACGGCGCACCCAGTCCGGGCTGGTGGCCGAGTTGTCGATCACGGCGTCCCACGTCCGGTCCTGAAGCGCGGAGAGATCGTCTCGCCGGTCGCCGATCAGTTTCTCGACCCCGGGGAAGAGGTCGGCGTTGGTCCGGCCCCGGTTGAAGAGGGTTACCTCGTGCCCCCGGGCCAGGGCGTACTCCACCTGAGGCGGTCCGATAAAGCTGGTGCCGCCCAGGATAAGGAGGCGCAGGGGCCGGGGCGGGGAGGAACAACCCGCCGCGCCCAGAGCCAGCGAGGCGGCGGCCAGCGAGGAGGTGTGCAGGAAGTCCCGGCGGGTGGGTGACATGATCGGCCTACCTCAGGTTAAGGGGGATGATCTCCTGATCGGTGATGGTGATGAGGGTGCGCCGGGAGTCCCGCGCCTCGGTGAGGAGCAGGAACGATTCCGGTTCGGGGCGCAGCCAGGCGAGGAAGATCCATTCCTGCCGCACGGGATCGGCGGGCAGGGGAACGTACCCGGCCAGCAGGGTCCTCAGATCGGCGTAGCTGCTGATCTCATCGGTGGCGGGGAAGCCGGCCCGCTCCTCTTCCATCCGCCGCATCATGAGTCCGGTGCGCACGTTCCGCAGCGAGCCCAGGGCGGCGGCGACCCGGGCTCCGTCTCGGGCCGCCTCGATCTCGGAGAGGCCCGGCCGGGGAGCGGGGTCGAGCGGCACCGCGGCGTATTCCGAGCCGGGTTCGAGGGTCAGCCCCATGAGCCCGAGCACGGCCGTGGCCCGCCGGACGGTGAAGGAGTACTCGCGAACCTCCCGCCGCACATCCTGCATCTGCACGAAGAGGGCTCCCGAGATGACCAGACTCACCAGGGCAACGCCGAAGGCGAGGCCGAGAGAGGTGGTGGAGGGATGTTCCTCGCTCATGGCCGGCACTCCCCTGGCAGGAATTCCGGGAAGGTATTCCTACCGTTTGCGGTTGAGATCGAAGGTCAGACTCATGTTCAGACCCGAGACGCCGACGTGTTCGGACCGCACCAGGCGCAGCATCACGCCCAGACCCACCCCCCGGGCCAGCCACCAGTCCCGGCCGATCCCGAGGTAGAACCCGGTCTCGGCGTTGGAAGAGGAGGAGGAATAGTATCCGAGAGTGTTCCGGCCCGTGAATTCGAAGCTGGTGAAGACCATGGCGGCGGCGATCCACCACTGCCGGGGCGGGAAGTAGAGCCCCATTCCGGCTCCGACGTAGCTGGTGGCGAGTTCGTCTTCCTCGCCGATCATGCCGTTCAGCACCTCGTTGTCGGCCTCGGGATCGGCGGCCCGGTCGGTCCCGACGTTGAAGAAGAGCATCAGGTTGCCCAGCACGGTCTTGCCGCAGAGGATGTCCCAGCCGAAGCCGGCCCCGGAGAAGGTGATCGGATTGGTCTCCGAGTCGGAGGTGCCGCTCAGGCCGGCCGGCCCCGGACTCAGCCGGATGATCCAGCCCGTGTGCCGGGTCTCGCTGCGCCAGTCGGCCCCGGCGGCGGGACCGGCCGGCTCGCCGGCTCCGGGGCCGGCTTCCTCCCGACGGCGTCGCTCCGGGGCAGGTTCCGCCGGCTGTAGGCCGACCGTTTCCTCCGCGACCTCGCGGGCCAGCTCGTCGGCGACCTCATTGGTGGCGCGGGTCAGCACCTCTTCGATACCGTTGACGTCGCGGTAGGCCACGTGCTCGATGCGGGCGCTCTCGACATCCACGATCCGGACCTGCAGGGAGTACAGGGTGCCGACCTTCGAGACGCTCCCCGCCACCACCTTGCGCACCCCGAGGATGCGGCCCACCTGAACCACGCACTCGTCGGTGTCGCAGGCGCCCGAGAACTGGAAGCCCTGTTCCTCGAGGATCGACTGCATCCGGTTGCGCTCGACCACCTCGAAGACCGCCTGCTCCGACAGCTTCACCCGCAGGCGTTCGGCGATCGCCCGGGCCTCGCCCGCCCCGACATCGTTCACATCCAGCTCGAGCACGGCGATGAGCATTGTCTCCGGCTGAGCCAGGACCGGACGCGGTCCGGCGAACAGTGTGGTGAGCAGGAGCAGCGGCAGCAGACGGTGCACGGATCCCTCCCTCCATCCCGCGCCGGGGCGGCGGTTGACTCGACGACCGCCGGTAAGCGGCGATCCCGGCGGCGGCCTCCGCACGATAACACCGGCCCCCGGAAGGGTCAACGCATCCGCCCTTCCACGAACCGCACCAGCCCGGCGTCGAGGTACTGGCCGCCATCGGTCTGGCGGCAGTGGATGGCGATCACATTGTCCCGACGGCGCAGCGCGGCCAGGGCCTCGGCCCGGATCGGTTCCTCGACGTAGGAGGTGGTATAACCGCTCAGTTCGGCCGCCGGGATACCGTTGATCCAGACCTCGGCGTCCTCGTCGTGATGGATGAAGAGCCACAGGTCGTCGGTGGAGCCGCGCGGCAGGTCGAAGGTGCGGCGGACCCAGATGCCGTCGGTCTCCCAGGTCGTGCGGATCACCGCCCCCGGGGTGCCCGCGCGCCCGAAACCGGCCCCGCCTTCGCTCCAGGCGGCGTCATCGAAAGCCGGCTCGTACCAGTCTTCGGGGGGCGCCGTGAAGGTATAGCGCCAGAGGGCGGCCTCGGTGCGGGAGTCGGGCAGGACCGGGACGAGCTCGGGGGGCGGGGTGTAGAGACGGGCCGCGGCGGCGGCCATGCGCTCGGGATCCATCTTCACCAGCGCCCGGTCATACGTCATGAGACCGTTGACCTCGATCTCCACGTCGGTGGTCTGGGTGTAGACGGCCGCCGAAAGGCCGGGATCACCGATCAGCCGGTGCAGGCGGCGCAGCAGCAGCTCGTACGCGGTGGTCAGCTCGTCGGCGTCCTGGTAGTTCCGGTATCCCCAGTTCCGCTCGCTCTGCCAGAGATGGCCCGTCACCGGGTACCCCAGACCTCCGAACTCGCCCAGCACGATGGCCCGGGCCGCTTCGGCCGGCGGGGCGGCCGGTCCGGGGTAGCGGTGGATATCGTTGAGGTCGCCCGTACCGAAGTCGGTCCAGCCGCTGGCGTTGTTCACCAGCCGCGAGGGATCGCGCGTCTTCACCCAGGCGGTGATGCGCTCGGTGTCGTACTGCCCCCACCCCTCGTTGATCGGCACCCACACCACGATGCAGGGGTGATTGCGGTAAGCCGCGATCATCTCTCCCAGCTCCAGCTCGAACTGCCGCCGGGCCTGCTCGGCCGGCACCCGGTTCTCCTCATCCCTTCCCAACCCGTTGGAGCCGCTCGGCATGTCCTGCCAGATGAGCAGTCCCAGCCGGTCGCACCAGTAGTACCACCGGTCGGGCTCGATCTTGACGTGCTTGCGGGCCATGTTGAAGCCGAGCTCTTTCGTCATCTCGACGTCGTAACGCAGGGCTTCATCGCCGGGAGCAGTGTAGAGCCCGTCGGGCCAGAAACCCTGATCCAGCGGCCCGATCTGGAAGAGGAATTCGTCGTTCAGCAGCATCCGGGTGATCCCAGCGTCATCGGTTCCGAGCGAGATCTTGCGCATCCCGAAGTAGCTCGCCACCTCGTCCGCCACCGCCCCGTGCTCGAGCAGGGTCACCTGCAGGTCGTAGAGGAAGGGATCGTCAGGGGACCACGTTCGTACCTGCCCGACGGGGAGCTCGAGCTCGGTCCCGGGCCGGCCGGACACCCGTCCGGCGACCCGCTCCCCGGCCAGCGCCACGGCCGAGACGCTGAAACCGTCCCCGGTTCCGGGAGCGGCGACCCGCAGGCGCAGCACCCCGGTGTCGAGGTCGGGGGTCAGCACCAGGTCCTCGATGAAAATCTCCGGTACGGGTTCGAGCCAGGCGGTGCGCCAGATCCCCGTGGTGGGGGTGTACCATATCCCGCGGGGCTCGTTCACCTGCTTGCCCCGGGGCTGGTAGCCGTCGCTGCTGGGATCCCAGACCGCCACCACGATCTCCTGCTCCGGCCCGGGCTGCAGGGCGGCGGTGATATCGAGGGAGAACGGGGTGTACCCCCCGCGGTGCTCGCCCACCCGCCGGCCGTTCACCCAGACGACCGCCTCCCAGTCCACTGCCCCGAAATGCAGCCGCACCCGGCCGCTGCGCCAGGTCTCCGGAACGGTGCAGCTGCGCCGGTACCACAGCCGCTGCTGCGAGGCGAGGCGCCGCATCACGCCCGACAGGGCGCTCTCGATCCCGAAGGGAACCAGGATCTCCCCCTCCCAGACATCCGGCCGATCGTCGTTCCGGCCGGTGACGGCGTATTCCCAGAGACCGTTCAGGCACTGCCAGGACTCGCGCACCAGCTGCGGGCGCGGGTATTCCCGGTGGGCGTTGTCAGGAGTCACTCCGGCGGCCCAGCGGGTCATGATCGGGGCCTGCTGCGGGCGCCACTGAGCAGCTGCCGGCCCGGTCGGGGTCAGGATCAGCCCGATCAGGGCGGGCAGGAGGAAGAGATATCTTCCCCGGGCGGGACGGTAGAGCCGGATCATCGCATTCTCCCTGTCGGCGGGTACCACCTGCGCGGCTATAACCCCGATTGTTGTCTGTCCCGGGGTTCAAGCCAAGCCCGAACATGCACCGGTATCCCCGGATCCGTTCCCGGACCGCTGATGGAAGAAATCCGATCGGGATCGGGTACTGGTACCGGTCAATAGTATAAATTGTATTAAATGTACATTATGTACATAAGACGATCGGCCCGTCCTCAGCTCCCGGACATCACCGCCGGAGCGGCGGCGGAGGTGAGACAGCGGAGCGGCGGCCGGTCGTCCTACTCCGCCCGCAGGACCGTGGCCGGATCGGTCCGGGTGGCCCGCACCGCCGGCACCGCGCTCGCCGCCAGGGCGATGGCGGCCATGACGATGACGCTTGTGCCGAGTGCGACCGGATCGGCCGGGCTCACCCCGAAGATCATGCTCGAGATGACCCGGGCCACGACCAGGGCCAGCACGATCCCGGTCGCCAGCCCGAACAGCACGAGCAGGAACCCTTCTTTCATGACGTGATTCAGGACACTCCCCGTACTGGCTCCCAGGGCCATCCGGATGCCGATCTCGTTGGCCCGCTGGGTCACCGAGTAACTGAGTACGCCGTAGAGCCCGATGGCGGCCAGGAGCAGAGCCGCCAGTGCGAAGAGGGCGATGAGCTGCATGCTGAAGCGGCGCGGCCCGAGGGAATCACGCAGTACCTCCTCCATCGTCATGACCTCGGTGATCGACTGCTCGGGATCGACCTCCATGACGGCCCGGCGCACCGCCGGCACCAGCGTCGCCGTCTCCGCGGCTCCCTTCACGACGAAGGTGAGATAGGGCATCGGCGCCTGCCAGAAGGGGCGGAAGATCTCCGAACGCGCCCCCTCATCGAGTCCGTCGAAGACGGTGCCGGCGACGACCCCCACGATCGTCGACCACACCGCATCGGGATCGTCTGCATCCCCCCAGGTGACCCGCCGGCCCAGCGGATCCTCATCGCCCCAGAACTCCCGGGCCGCCGCCTCGTTGACGATGGCCACCGGCGCGCCGTTCTCATCATCGGCGGCCTCGAATCCCCGCCCCCGCACGAGCGGGATCCCCATGGTGGCGAAGTAGTCGTGATCGGCGAGCTGGTACCCGCACGCCGGCGGATCACCCACCTCGTGGTCGTATCCCTCGATCTCGAAGGAGAGGTTTCCCCGGATACCCCAGTTCAGCGGCAGACTCAGCACCGCCCCCGCCCTCTCCACCCCCGGTATCGCCCGTACGTTCTCGAGCGCCCGGCGGTAGAAGACGATCTGTTCCTCATCCGTCGGATAGCGGTTCTGCGGCACCCAGACCTGAGTCGTGAGCACGTTGCGTGGATCGAAGCCGGTCTCGACCGCCTGGAGCCGTCCGAGGGTACGCAGCAGCAGCATCGCTCCCACCAGCAGCGTCAGCGACACCGCCACCTCGCCGATCACCAGAGTATTCCGCAGCCGGCTCCGTTTCCGTCCCGAGGAAGATCGCCCCCCCGCTTCCCTGATCGCGGCATGCAGGTTCCCCCGCAGCGCCTGGGCGCCGGGGACGAGACCGAACAGGATGCCGGTGCCGACCGCGACGGCGATGGTGAAGAGCAGAACCCGCAGGTTTACCGCGATCTCGAGCGATCGCGGGATCTCCTCGGGCGCCAGAGCCAGCAGGGCGTCGGTCCCCCACAGCGCCACCAGGAAACCCAGGAACCCGCCGGCGAGCGAGAGCAGCACGCTCTCGGTCACCAGCTGCCGGAAGAGCCGGGCCCGGCCCGCCCCGAGAGAGGAGCGCACGGCGATCTCGCGCGTACGCCCCATCGCCCGCACCAGCAGCAGGTTGGCCACGTTGGCGCACGCGATCAGGAGCACGAATCCGACCGCCGCCATCAGGACCAGCAGGGGTGTCCTGACATCCTCCACCACCGTCTCGTGAAGGGGAACCAGGTTGATCCCCTCCTCATGGTTGTCCTCCGGGTACTGTTCCTCGAGCGCCGCCGCGATCGCGTTCATCTCCTGCTGCGCGACACCCCGGGCGACACCTTCTTTGAGACGACCCACGACATGGAAGTACTCCGCTCCCCGGACCGTCTCAGGATCGGAACCCAGATTCACCGGCGGATCGGGGATCCGCCAGCGCGAGGCCGTGTAGATCTGTGATCTCTCCGAGAAGGCGAACGCCGGCGGCAGGATCCCGACGATCGTGTACGGTTCTCCGTCGAGGGTGAGCGTGCTGCCCACCGCCGTCTCGTCCCCCGCCCAGCGCGACATCCAGTAGCCATAGGTTATCATGACCACCCGTTCCCCGTCCGGCGGATCGAGTTCGGGAGAGAATATCCGTCCCCGCACCGCCTCGACTGCCAGAACCTGGAAGAACCGGTTGGTGACCACGGTTCCGTCCACCTGGAGCGGGATACCGTCCTGCATGACGATGTAGTCGGCGCCGCAGTAGGCCGCCAGACCATCGAACGACTGCGCCATTCCGCACCAGTCCAGGTAGTTGGCCGGGCTGACGTTGTCGCGGTCGTCTTCGGGCGAGGTCGTGAAGACCACCACCAGCTCATCGGGTTCGAAATAGGGGAGCGGGCGCAGGACCACTCCGTCGAGGACGCTGAAGATCGAGCTACTCGCCCCGATCCCGAGAGCGAGGGTGAGCAGCGCCAGCACGGTGAAACGCGGCTGACGCATGAGCGTCCGGAGACCGTAGCGGATATCGAGCAGGATACTTTCCACAACTCACCTCGACAGTTCGACGGGTGCAGCGATGATGTCATGTTGTCGAGATCAAGCGCAACTTCCGTGCCACTCTGCTGTTCCAGGCCTGGAACAATCCGGCGGACGCTGCGGAAAACGGCACCACGTGCCTCAATGCGTATGCAATCGTGCCGGAATGTTATCGTGACACAGGATGGTGATGGTAACCGGAACAGCGCTCATCCCTGCCCCGATATGTCCGCCTGCGGGACCGGCCGGTTCCGGAAACGGACATTGGACCGGGTGATCTATATCCGCTGAGACAGCTACCCCCGGCGCAGGGTTTCGACCGGATCGACCCGGGTGGCCCGCCGGGCCGGCGCCCAGGTGGCGAGAGCCGCGATCGCCGCCAGGAAGATCGGCGCCAGCACGAAGGTCACGGGATCGATCGCCGGCACCCCGAAGAGCTGGCTCCGGAAGATGATCCCGAGGGCGGCGGCCAGGGGGAGTCCGATCCCGATCCCCACGATCACCTTGAGCAGTCCCTGACCGATGACCATGCCGAGCAGGTGCTCGCGACGGGCCCCGAGGGCCATCCTGATGCCGATCTCGTGACGGCGCTCGGCCGTGGCAAACGCCATCACCCCGTAGATGCCGACCGCGGCCAGCACGAGGGCGGTGGCCGCAAAGAGACCCAGCAACAGGGTTATGAAACCGCTGCGCTCGGTCGAGGCCCGCACGTACTCATCCATGATACGTACCAGCGAGATCGGCTGGTCGGGATCCAGCGCCAGGATCCGGTCCCGGATCGGCTCCACCAGCTCCAGGGGATCGCCGGCCGTCTTGACGACCAGGTAGTACCCGAGATCGTTGTCCTGCGTCTGGGGGATATACAGCTGCCAGTCGGACGCTGCCGTGACACCGTGGAGCTTGACATGATCGACGATCCCGACGACCTCCATCCAGCGGGGATCGGGGTCGCCGTAACTGCCGAAGGAGAGCCGTTTGCCGAGCGGGCTCTCCCCGGGCCAGTAATGGGCGGCGATCTGGGAATCCACGATCACCACCCGGTGTCCGTCCGAGCCGTCGTCGGCCCGGGTGAACTCCCGCCCCGAAAGCAGGGCGATCCCCATTGTCCGGAAATAATCGG
>CAYSYY010000042.1:0-13954 GCA_964435265.1 uncultured Gemmatimonadota bacterium | reverse complement strand
AGAGGGATTCGCTGAGAGGTCTCAGGCGCCCGCCGTCTTCCCTCTGATCCCGAAGCTCAGGCAGTTCTCGGGACAGGTAGTCAGGCACTCGCCGCAGAGGTGGCAGTCGCCCCGGATCTTGTTACCCTCCATGATCCCCACGATCGACGGGCAGGGCGACTTCACGACGCAGATCCCGCATGAGGTACACGAGGCATCCACGCGCACGCGGACCAGGCTGAACTGTTCCAGCACCCAGGTCAGGAAACCCATCGGACAGAGGAGGTAGCAGAAGGGGCGGTAGTAGAAGAGGGCCAGGGCGCTGAATCCGATCGCGACGATCCCCAGGGTGATCAGGAAGACGGTCGAAGCCGGCAGGGTCCAGTGGAAGATCTCGAAATAGTTGATGTACTCGAACAACGGGAAGCTGAAGGCGGTGACCACGATCAGGAAGAGTGCGATCACCGAGATCCGCACGGTGTTCGAGACCTTGAAGGGGATCTTGCGGTACCTGGGTCCCTTCTTCACGATCGGCAGCCAGAAGAGGAACTCCTGCAGGGCGCCGCCGGGACAGGCGGTGCCGCAGAACGACTTGTTCACCAGCAGGGTCGCCGCTCCCACGAAAATGAGCATCCCCAGGAAGGGCATCTGCAGGCCGTAGAGGAAGGGCTTGGTAGTGGCGCAGACCGGGCTGGGGTGCACCGATATGACGATCCCGCCGAAGAGCACGAAGGCCAGGGCCATCAGGGCGATGCGGACCGGCCGCTTCAGATTCCCCGTCCAGATCAGGGCGCTGCCCACCACGATGAAGAGCAGGAAGAGCCCGTACTTGGGCGTGAGCAGGATGTCCCAGATGGAGATGTCCGGCCGGCCCATCTGCACCGGCTCCGCCGCCAGGGCGATGGCTGGGATCAGCAGCAGCAGGACGGTGAACAGGACACGGCGCAGGCGCAGGCTCAGGCGCAGGTTCATCAGCTCCCTCCCGGTGGCATGACGATCTACGGCGCAATGCCGGTGACATGACGGTCGATGGAGCAATGCCGATGGCATGGCGATCGATCCTGATTCAATGGAACGACCAAGCTAGTCTGTTCGTTCCCCGGTAGGCAAGTGTGATACACTCCGATCGATACGCTCCGGTTGATTCTCCAAATCACCCTGCGGGGGGGAGATGATGATTCCGCTTTCCCGGACCCGATCCATCGTCACCGGGCTGGCCGTTTTCCCGGCCGTTCTCGGCCTGATTGTGACCGCCCCGTCCCGGGCCTCGGGGCAGAACTCGCTAAATCTGGATTTCGAGGAAACCTGGAGCGGTCGCCCCAACCTGCCCCGGGTCTGGAATTTCATCTCCGCGGACAACGCCGCCTCGCTGGATACGCAGATCGTCTATGCGGGCAGCCGCAGCCTGCGTATCGCCCGTGCCGACACCGGCGGGCACTGCGCCTCCTTCCAGCGGCTCCCGGTCCATCTTCTCACCGGCAGGCGGGTGCGCTTCAGCGGTTACATCCGGACTGAAAATGTCGGCTCGCGCTACGCCGGTCTCTGGTTCCGGATTGATGATGCCGCGGGGGAGCAGATCGCCTTCGACGACATGCCCGCATCCGCGCCGCGGGGGACCACCGGATGGGCCCGGTACAGTGTCGAGCTCGCGGTTCCGGTCGAAGCGAACCTCGCCATTCTCGGCTGCTATCTCGAAGGAGACGGTACGGCCTGGTTCGACGCCCTGCAGATCGAGGTCGACGGTGAGCCGCTCGAACAGCTCATGCGCTCCGATACCGAAGAGCCCCCTGCGGAACAGGTCGCCTGGGTGCGTGAACACGCCGTCTCCTTCGTCTCCCCCGATGCCGGCAGCGGCTTCAGCGATCTGGAACCGCTGAAGGAGATGATCGGCGAGGCCCGCATCGTGGCCCTGGGAGAAGGCACCCACGGCACGAGCGAGTTCTTCCGCATGAAGCACCGCCTGGTGGAGTTCCTGGCGAGCGAGATGGATTTCACGGTCTTCGCCATCGAGGCGAACATGCCCGAGTGCGAGGTGCTGAACCGCTACGTCCTCAACGGCGAGGGGGATCCCGGCGAAGGTCTGGACGGGATCTACTTCTGGACCTGGAACACCCGGGAAGTGCTCGCCATGATCGAATGGATGCGGGGATACAACGCCTCCGGTTCGGGCCGGATCGAGTTCCGGGGATTCGACATGCAGACCCCCTCGGTGGCCATGATGGAGGTAATCGCCTTCCTGGCCAAAGCCGATCCGGAATACCGGGTGCAGGTAGAAGAAGCCTATACGGCTGTTTCGGCCATCTACGAGATCCGGCGACGGAGCGGGCAGCGTACTCCTTCCGCCGAAGACACGGAGAGATACATCACCCTTTCGCAGGAGGTGCTGGATTACCTGATCCAGTCCCGGGAGGCGTACTGCCGGCGGCTCCCGGCCGAGGAGGTGGAGTGGGCTATCCAGGAAGCCCGCATCGTCCGGCAGAGCGCTGAACCCGCCCACCGCGACCGGAGCATGGCCGAGAACGTGGACTGGCTCCTCGCCCACCACCCTCCGGGCACACGGATCGTTCTCTGGGCTCACAACGGGCACGTGCACGAGCAGTATCCGGCCATGGGCTGGTACCTCGCCGACCGCCACGGAGCGGATTACTACACGATGGGATTCTGTTTCTCGGAAGGGGACTACACCGCCGTCGGTCCCGACGGTCTCACCACTTACGTCGCCGGCCCGCCTGTAGCGGGAAGTGTGGAGGCCCTTTTCGGACGCACCGGCCTGCCGCGGTTCATCCTCGATCTGCAGGCCGCCGAAGCGGGATCCCCCGCGTCCGGCTGGCTCCATACCCCCCGGCCCTTCCGCTCGATCGGCTCGATGGCCATCGAGAATCCCTTCTATCCGGTCGCCCCGGCGAAGGAATACGACGCCCTGATCTGGATCGCCCGGACGACCCATTCGATTCTGATGCATCCGCCGGGCGGTTGAGTGACAGAGTCATGATGGTTCCCGACTGAGATAACCACATTTCCTGCAGAGACTCTCCCCCCATCCTGATGCATATTCGAGATATTGAGACATCTCGAGGATTGGATGAAGTCGAGAGCGGAATGCCGGAAACGGACACAATCCATCATTCACCCCGAACCCCGGTGCCAACGGGACGCTTTCTCTCCTTTGATGTCATCCGCGGATTTGCCGTTCTCTCCATCGTAATCGTCCATCGCATACACTATACGTGGACCGGCATGACGGATCGCGAAGCGCTCTACCGGACTATGGAGGCCGGGGGGTTTCAATCCGTTGTCATCATTCTCACCATCCTCCTGTTCATGATGGGAGGGATATTCTACGTCGTGTCCGGTTCGGTGAATGTCTACGCCAGCTGCAGAGCCATCATCTCGAAACATCAGGATCCCGGATTCGTCTTCCGGCGTAATGTCAAAACAGGTCTTTTCCTGCTGTTCATGAACATCGTCCATCGCGTTCTGTTCGGGAACGGATTCGCCCTCACCGCCGGCGGCGGAGAACCCGAATACGTGGTGGGCCTGGTAACGGGCTGGCTCAAATACGGGGAACCGGTCCCCTTTCGCTGGAGCCTGGTGACGGAACCGGGAACCCTTTCTATAATCGGCATCATCCTGCTGGTGAACACCGGCATCATGGCCGTGGTCCACCGCAGACGAGGTCTCGGAGACAGCCGTTACCTGGCCCGGTCGTTCCTTTTTGTCGGTATCGGGATCCTGCTCGTCTATCCTTTCCTCAAACTCGGCCTGACGCCCCTGTATGAGCAGGCCTATGCCGGCGGCCGGTACCTGCTGGCGTGGATACTCGGCAATCTCTGCCTGGAGTACAGCATCTCCCCGCATCTGGCTTTCGGGATCTTCGGGGCGTTCCTGGGGACGCTCCTGGTGTCCGGAACCGATCGCGAATACATCAGTTCCCGGCTGAGTCATATCATTCTTGTTCTGATCGGTGCCGGAGGGCTCACCTTGATCGCTTTCGGTTCCGACACCTCATTCGGGGATAGACTCCTCCGGACCGGGATCAGCATTTTCGGACTGGGAGTGTTCCTGTTCATCGAACTGATGGCTCTCAGGCTATGGGACTGGCGCAGGAGGAACGCGACCGAATCATCCCGGCACTCATGGTTCGTAGAACGGATGAGACTCTTCGGCAGATACAGCCTGACCGTTTTCGTGTTCGAAGGGTTGCTGGCCGAGTTGATCGCGCTGTCGCTCAGGTTGGCCATAGGACCGGATTGGACGGGGAATCTCTGGGCGGTTCTGGGATTCACCGTCGTGCTCACCGTTATCTGGATGCTGCTCCTATCGTGGTGGAGCCGGGCACGATTCGACGGCCCCCTGGAATGGGCCCGGCGCAGCTGGAAATACCGGGCCGATCGAGCCTTCGCAACCGGATCCGGAGAGAGAGATGGGTAACGATATCTTCGTCGAGGTCTGCGATCCCGCTCCGCTTACAGACGAGGAGAAAGCGGTTCTGAGACCGTGCCTGGAGCGGCGCGGGTTGAATCCCGCCCTGCTCGATATCATCACCAACATCCCTCATCGAACGCGCCTGGTCAAAGCACGCAGCGAGAGCGGGGATCTGCTCGGATTGACGAGCATACTCCTGACCCCGGCGATCTTCATGAAACACTGTTTCGGCCAGGGGAATCATATCGGGTCCAATTCGACCTTCTACTTCGCTGATACCGCCCCGAGAGGGGAGGTCCTGACCGCGATCTTCCGTGCCCTGACCGCGCTGAGGCCTTTTGGGTACTACATCGGCTTTATCGACGACGACCTTGCCGGGGACATCCGTTCCGCCCTGAGCGGAGTGCCCCACATCGTTGCGGAAAAGATCATGGAGGCTGGTTCGATCTCGACCCGGGATCCATCAGCCGAGCGGAACCTGTTCCGACATCACCGGCATCTGGTCCGCCAGGTGCACCGGTTCCGCAACAAGGAGGGAACGATTCATATCCATGAAGGCCCGGTGGGCGCGGCCCTGGCGGATGATTTCGTTTCATGCTGTCTGGCGTCCTACCGCCGGAATATCCACCCGGTGAAGGGCATCGACATCGACCGGTATGGAGAACACCTGCGGGAATTTCTGACCTCCTTCCCCGATACGGTCACCATCTATGCGAAGCTCCAGGATCGGATCGTCGGCGCCCAGAGCTTTATACGCCATCGACACCATCTCGAACTGACCGAGGGTGGATTCATGTCACAGAGCTACCATGCCTATGAGAATATCATTGTGTCTTCGGTGCGATACGCGGTAGAGAACGGACTCGACCGGGTCAGTTACGGCCTGATCCTCAATCGGCCCAAGGACCGCCTGATGGACTCCGATACCCGGGATCCGGTGTTCCTCGTAATGTTCTTCGAGCGGATGCCAGAGGAATCTGAACTCGCAGCATACCGTGAGAACGCACACGAGCGCTTTCCCACCCTGTACTGGAGGGATCGGAGCGCTTTCCCGAACCTGCCGCTCTGATCTTCGATCTATCGATCGAGACGATCTCCCCGGGTAAGGGAGAGACAGACCATCGCGCCGGTTACCGAAGGTGCCGACCAGTAGGGGAACTCTAGATCATAACATCTCTTCAACTCGACTTCGGCCGGTTCGGGATATTCCATCGTCTCGAGGGCACGGGCGTATTCCGCGGGTGTGGGCACTCCCGACATGGCGAAGATGCTGTGCCGTCCCGGGGATGCCCTCTTCTGTGAGAGCCTGGTCGGGAGAACCGGTCCGTCGACGTGCCGTACCGTATTCGCGGGATAGTGGAAGGGCAGGGAGGAGACGGACTTCACGCTGGCCGAGAAGAATGCATTGTGGTCGAGATTGCGCCGGGACAGAGCGTGGTCGTTGAGCCAGCGCAGGGCCTTCGTCGTATACCGTGGTACGTCATCCGGGGTCTGATCCGACCAGTTCAGGTCCGCGCCCTGAGGTATCGACCAGAGGTTGAAGAGTGTATTGACCGATACCGCGGTAATGAATTTGCGATCATTCAGGGCGATCGGAGTCCTCCGGCGGAACGTCTCACCGGCCTCCAGGGATCGGCCGTTCCACGAGACATACTCGTCGGTTTCCTGAGCGGACGCCAGCAGGTACCTGGTGATCCTCTCCCTGGTCACCGGCAGGAGGATCCCCCGCATTTTATCCAGGAATTCCGGTATGGGATCGGTTGCTCGAGTCCCGGCGAGCTGCTCGATGATGCGGGAGGTGAGAAAGAAAGCGAGGTGGGGGAGGGGATAGTAGAGCAGGATGAGATCCGGTTTGGCCACCACCGCTCCCGACTCTATGCTCCAGGCCAGATATTCAGCCGTGTTCAGGATCAGTGATTCGAAGCCCTCCTCTTCGCGAGGGAACCGGCCGTCGAGAGCGCTGCGCACACAGGCGTGGATGAAATTGGCCTGAACCCCGCAGTCGAGGTTGTTGACGTTGAAGGGCATCTTGTAGTACCGCTGCAGCCCCTTGAGGCTCTCCTCGAGCGTTGAAGCCCACGTGGTCAGAAGAGCGTAGTCCGGTGTCGCCCGGCCGTGGTCGGCGAGGCTCCAGAGGAACTCACGGCTGACGAAGAAGGACCGGGGATCGATCGCATTGGCGGTGGGATCGGAGGAGAACGGGCGGTAGGCGCAGGCGACGGCTTGCCGGGCGAGCTTGCGGAAGTCAAAGCCCCTCGCCGACCAGGTCGACCATGCTCCGGGAAAGGCCTCGCGGCACCGCTTCAGATGCGAACCGAGGGTCCAGTTGAGGGCGGAGTCGTCGAAATCCGCCAGCAGGCTGATCATGCTGGAACTTCGTGTCGGTTCCTCGCTGCGGATCGGAGTCGGGGGGACGGAACGGCCGGGAAAGACCGTCGTGAGCGCCCTCCGGATCCGGTCGCGCCCCCGGTGGATCAGCATGAAGAACCGATAGAAAGGAAGCAGGTTGGAGGGGAATGCCGCCCGTATCCCGTTCAGGTCATGCTGCTTCCAGAACATGAAGAGGGGATCGTCCCGCTCCCGGGTCGCATCCTGGAACTCCAGGCAGGCCCGTACGGCTCCTTCGAAGTCGATGGATGAGAGGTGTCGCGGATCCTGCTCGAAAGCCGCCAGGAGGAGGTCCAGCGTCCACATCGTGACGAAGGCGTTATTCTCGGGCACGCGCACGGCCAGGGAGCGGTTTACGAACCCGCGGAGCGGACTGAGGTGATAGGTGATATAGGATGCGAAAAGACCTCTGATCTTCTCGTAGCACCCGACCCGGCGATAGGGCGTCGATTTCCGGTACTGGTATCTGCGGACGCGCTTCACGAGCTCCGGGATCGTCCGGGATCCCCGGGTGGGGCTAACCATCGAGAACCATCACCGCCAGATGCCCTCTCCTGCGGGCCAGGCGGAGGAAGAGGGTGAACCACCGCTGACGGCGGCGCAGGAAGGGGGGCATCCGTCGGGGATCGGTGACCTCGACCGCACCGAATTCCTCATAGAATGGGACCAGCACGGCCGGACAGGTTCCCCAGAAAGGACAGGGTATCTCCCTCATGACGTGGCGGAGGAGAGCGGTGGCGATACCCCGCCGGTGCCACCGGCTGTCGACAACGACCGAGACCACTTCCCGTATCTCTTTGCGACGGGACTTGATGCGGACGCATCCGATGACCGACCCATTGTCAGAGACGGCCACGAAGATGTTCCCCCGGTCCGCGCCTGACAGGAGAAGAGGGGAAAGCACCCGGAAAAGGCTGAACCGCCGTGACGATGCGAATCCACCGGCTCCCCACTCCTCGCTTCCGACCGGCCGGTTGCGGGAGAAAATCCGGATCGGGCCGGAGGCATGGATGCCGCCGGTCCGGATCAGGTCCCTGAGCCCGTCCCGATCTTCCCGCTCGGCGCGGCGGATATGGTATGTCTCAGGTTCGATGGCGATCTCTCCTCACCAGGATTGGACGGGGTGCGGCGGTCTCGACATTATTAGCCGGTCACGGTCTGAAGAGGGAATCTGAAACCGCCGTCCGGGGTGTGATAGAGATCGCGAACCACCATCGCAATCCCCCCCATCCCGCCTCGGCTCCCGGAGGCCGCGGTTGGACCGGGGGCGCCCCGGCGGGCCGGACCTTTTCCTGAACCGCCAGCGGTACGAGCTGGGCCGCTCCGGCTTCAAGAACCAGCCGCCCGCCGATCTTCGTTCTTCCCCGCACTCCGAGATCGAGAAGCTGGGCCGAGGAATAGAGCAGTTCATCGGTCAGGACATTCCATTTCCCGAGTCCGAGAATGAGCGGCTCCCATGACACGAGGACCCCGTCAGGACGCACGTGATGGAGATCGATCCCCAGCTCGAATCCCGCAGCGTCCCGCCGTGGCGTTCGGTACCTCGCCCCGATGCTCAGGACAGATACCTCCGCCTCGGCGGTCGCGCTGCGCCGGAGGCCCAGCAGATCCATGATCGTCGACGTGAACGGCCAGAACTCCAAGCCCCCTTCCGCGTCCCAGGTCGTGCCGGAATATCCGCTCCAGAACCTCCAGGCGCCGGCGGTCCCCGGCAGCCGGTACCCGATCCGCAGCCACTCGCGATGGTCATCCAGAAGGAACCTCGCGTAGCGCAGCCCCAGGGACCGGAGTTCGGCCCGATGCCGGCTCCGCTCGGCTCCCGCTGCGACCTGCCAGATCCCGCCCGGAGTTTCAACCTGTACTTCGGCGGTGCGTGGCTTGAGCCGGGGAACGAGACGATGGAGGGGTTCGCTGTCTCCCCGGCTGGTGGTCTCGGAGGCGTCACCCCGGAACCGGATCGACCATCCATGGACACGCCCCTCGATGCGGATCCCGGCCGCCGATCGCCACGATGGGATGGTCAGATGCGCTCCCGCGTCCTGATAGCTCAGATCGATCTCATCGGCGACCGCCTCATGAGAACCGAAGAGGCTGAACGATACGGCGCCCCCGACCTTGCAGCTGACTGCGGCCGCATATTCCATCAACCCGTCCCTATCCTGCCCCAGAGCCACGATCCCGCTCAGCCGGGGCAGCCGCAGCCGGCTTCCGATCCAGAGATGCCTGCCGGTCACCCCCCGGTCGAGCTCACCCGACTCGACCGCAAAGCTCCCGCGGGAATCCGCTCCTTCACCCCGCCAGCCCCACATGAGGTCCCATCGATTCCCACCGACCGGAACCGAGAGCGCGAGATCGTTCTGCCGTCCCCTGAGATCGGTTCGGATCCGTCCGTGGAGGCGGTCACGGTACAGGAGCGATCCGCCCCCTCCATAACGGGCCAGAGGAAGATCCCCCGGGAGCCAGAGCAGGGGATCGGTGACCGGCGATGCACCGGGCAGGCCCGGCCGTCCCGAAGTCGCTCTGCTCCATCCGGCGACCGGCAGGGGGACTCCGCATTCGAATCCGCGGAATCCGCCTGCGGGTGCCAGCAGGCGGGCTGCCTCAGGCCACAGGTCGGTCAGCTGGGCCCTGACGGATCCTGTGGGAAGCAGAAGGGCGAGGAGAAGAGCGCTGATGCGGAGGAGGGCAGAGCGGGTCCGGATGCGGTGGTGTATCGGATCAGACCTCATCTCCATCGACAGGCCATCCCCTCCTGACTGGAGCGACTATGCGACTGGCCGAAATAACGGGTTGATCATCGAGTTTACCCTTACAGGGTCTTGCGGGCTACTTCCTGTTGCCGGTCATACGTACACGGCTCCGCATGTACGGTTACGTGTCGCGCGAAATCTCGGGATGATGTGCCGAGGCTGTCCTGTCACGTGACAGGGCACCAGGCCGGCGCGGTTCCGAACCGCCGCCGGATTGCCGCGGGACGCTGAGCGGGACAGATCGGCGTGGTTGACCCGTCTGCAAGCGCTGCGTTATGTTCGTTTCTGAAGCCGCGTTGCCTGTCTCTCGGCTCGTATCCGCCGGCTGTTTCAGCAGCGAAGCGGCGAAGCCGCATGACACCGCACCCCGGAAACCAAGAGAGGCATTGCCCAGCGAATGCGGATGTCCCTCCCCACCTCGGGTCGCGCCCTGGTGTTAGCCTTCATCCTGGTGTCCGCACCCTCCGCTTACGGTCAGGAGACTCCCCGAGCTGGTATCGGGTCCCTGCTGTCAGACCATCATATCGAATCACCAGCGGTTTCGCTCAAGCTGCGCAACATCGGATACGGGCAGGAGAGTGACAGTGAAGCCCGGCGAAAATTCCTGGACTCAGAAATCCTGGGATCGTTCCAGGGCCGGTTCGGCGATCGCCTGCACTACACCCTCTCACCGCAGATCCGGTTCGATAACGCCGATCGTACCGGGACCGGATTCGAGTTCTCGGAGAGATCCCCGACTCGACCGCTCTTCACCTTCAAAGAGGCTTACGCCGCCTGGTATGGGGATGTCTGTGAGGTCATCGTAGGGAAGAAGGTCTTCAGTTGGGGCGTGGGAGACGGATTCCGCCCCGCCGACAACCTGAATCCCTATGATTTCCTGGATGTTATTGAGGCCGAGAAGATAGGTATCCCGGCTCTCTCCATCTTCCGCTACGGAGAGCTGATCAGCACGCAGGTCGTGTTCATCCCCGTATTCATTCCCGGACGGCTGCCGGAGGTGGACAACCGCTGGGCCTTCGAGGATGCCGCGGCGATGGATCGGATCCACGACACCTTCGGTGACTGGTACGCCATAGCCGACGGCGGGCGCGAACTCCCGGGTGCGTCCCTGGCCAACGCCCAGTACGCCCTGAGATTGAGCAGCAGCACCCTCCTGATGGGTTGGGATCTGAGCCTTTCCTTCTTCCGCGGCCGTTACGCCTACGGCGTCCTGTTCCTGGAGGATGTGGTCTTCCCGCCGGCCGAGCCGGACGCGGGATTGCAGCCCCCCGTCCTGACCATCGCGCAGGTGTACCCGGAGTATCGGGAGATCACGGCCGGCGTCTCCACGACCGCTGGAAACTGGGAGTTCCATGCCGGAGGTGCCCTGCACCACACCATGGACCGGGCGATGGACGACAGCTTCAGTGAATATGTCGTGGGTTTCAACCACACCCTGTACGATCCCGGTGTCCCGTTCCTGCGGGAGGTGAGAAGTACGGTTGAATACGCCGGGATCGGGGTGACCAGGGAACGTCCCTCCGACAGCCGTTACTCCGGAGCGGGGTTCGGCCGAGGGCTGGACAATGCCCTGCTGGCGAATCTGCAGTTGAAGATCTCCGAAGATACCAGCCTTGACATGGGGGGAGCGATGAACCTCGATCCGGGAGATCGGTACACCTGGATTGCGCTCTCGCACAGGATATGGGACCGTATTACACTGGAGGCTGATTACCAGACCTTTACAGGGCCACCGGACAGTTTCTTCGGAGGCTGGGACGATAACGACCGTTTCGTCCTGCGGATCACCGGAGGTTTCTGACCCTGACCTGATCCGAGTACAACGTGGAGGAGCTGTCTGATGAGCCTGAAACGACTCCCTGCCGTCCTGCTCTTATTCCTCGTCTCGGCGCCGGTCCTCGGCCAGACACCGTCGGGGCTGGAGATCATGGCGGAAATCCAGCGGCGGCACGACGCCCGGTCCGAGAGAACCCAGCTCCTGATGCAGCTCTACGACCGACAGGACCGGGTCAGGGAAAGGGAACTGAGCATTGTCGCCAAGCAGGGAGAGGACGGTCTCAGCAAAGCCATCCTGAAGTTCCTCTCTCCGGCCGATATACGGAACGTCGGTCTGCTCACCTGGGACCGGGGCGACGACGGGGAAGACGATCAGTGGCTCTACCTGCCGGCCAGCGAATCGGTGAGACGGATCGCGGGCGGCAACAAGAAGAGTGAATTCATGGGAACCGATCTGACTTTCGAGGATCTCCGGTCCGAGGACCTGGACAGCCATACCTACGAGGTCGTCGGGGAGGAGGAACTCGACGGGCAGTCCTGCTGGATGGTGGAAGCCCTGCCCGGAACCGAGAAGGAGAAGAGCGAAACAGGGTACGGGAGACGCCGTGTCTGGGTCCGGAAGGATATCTATTTCATCATCCGGGTCGAGTTCTACAACCACAGCGACAGACTGATAAAGACCGCCACTTTCGATGACCTGGAGCAGGTCAGGGACCAGCTGTGGCGTGCCAACCGGTCCACCTTCGAACGGGTGCTCGCCCGGACCAGAACCGTAACGACCACTCAGTCACGGGAACTGGACGTGGAGCTGCCCGACAGCCTGTTCACCCAACAGGGACTGAGGCGCCCTCCCGGGCTCGAGTAACCAGTGAATAAGATCATGCGATGGATCGTGTCCCACCCCGGACCTTCCTGGGTGATCGTCCTCTTCTTCACCGGGGTGTTCAGCCTCGGGCTGGGTCGGGTGAGGAGTGATTCCTCGACCACCAACCTTTATGTCGATGGCGATCCGCGGGTGCTGGAATACTACCGGACGAAGGAGCTGTTCGGGGAAGATATCATTCTGACCATCGTTATCAGGGCCGAGGACGTCTTCCGGACCGATATTCTGGAGACGGTCGTCCAGATGACCTATGAAGCCGAGGGGCTGGACGGTGTTTTCCGGGTCGTGAGTCTGTCCACCGCCAGCAACCTGGAGGGGAGCGAGGGATTCCTCAATACCGAAGGACTCCTCCCCTGGGTGCCCGATACCCCTGAGGATCTGGCCGCCCTCCGCACCCGGGCACTCGGCAGCACGATATTCCGCGGAGAACTGCTGAACGCCCAGGGCACCGCGACCGCCATCCATCTTTTCGTGGAAGACCGCCCCGGGGAGGAGGGCTTCAACGAGCGTCTGGTCTCCGCCGTCCAGGGGATGATCGATGAGGCCCGGGCGGAGCTGGGCCCGGGCGTGACGATCTACCAGTTCGGCTCTCCCTTCCTGAAAGCGAACATCCTCGACTCGATCCGGCAGAGCGTGCTGACCCTGACACCGGCCGCCGTGCTGGCACTGTTCCTGGTACTCTTCCTTTTCTTCCGGACCATCCGGGCCGTCCTGATCCCCTCCATTACCGGCCTGTTCAGTGTTCTCTGGACCGTCGGGTTCATGGGGCTGTGCGGCTTCGCCATCAATCCGGTCTCGGTGATGATACCCCCTCTGCTCATCGTGATCGGCTGTACCGAGGACATCCATCTCCTGGCCGAGTACAGGATGGGTCTCAAGGAGGGACTGGGCAGGAACGCGGCCATCCGCCGGATGGCCGAGAAGGGGGGTCTGGCCATCCTCCTGACGTCCCTGACCACCTTCGTCGGTTTCGTCACCCTGGCCCCGAACTCCATCCCGCTGCTGCGCGAGTTCGGCATCGCCGTCTCTTTCGGCATTGCCGCCAACTTCCTCATAACCATCCTGATCGTGCCCGGCATGCTCCGCTGGTTCAAACCCCACGTACCGGCCGCGAGGAGCGGCGATCGGCTGATGCGGTGGGGAGAATCCGTACTGGTGAAAACCGGATTCCGGCACCGCAAGGAGATCCTCGCCGGCCTGGTCTTCTTCCTGCTGGCCTCGATCGGCTTCTCCTCCCTCGTCCGGGTGGACACCGACTACCTCCGCTTCTTCAAGGAGGAATCGGAGATCCGCCGGATCTACCGGGATCTCTCGCAGAACCTCGTGGGCGGGACCAATATCATGGTGGTCGTATCGGCCGATGAGGCGGGCGCCATGAGATCGCCTCAGGTCCTGGATAACGTGGTGCGCCTGAGTGACTTCCTGGCCGAACACTACGACAAGGTGTTGGGATATACCGACTTCCTCCGAAAGGTGCACCAGGAGATGAACGGCGGCGATCCCCGTTACAACATTCTGCCGTCCTCCCGGGATCTGATATCACAGTATACGCTGTTACTCAACCAGGACGACCTGAACCGTTTCGTGGATTACGACTATCAGAATACCTGCGTCCTGGTCCGGGCCGACCTGAGCGGATCCAGCGCCATCAACACCGAGGTCGCCGGGATCCGGCGCTTCATCGACACCGAACTCACCCGGGACCTGCACTACACCATCACCGGCGAGCCGGTGATCGTCTCGGGGACCTCGG
>CAYSYY010000041.1:0-14046 GCA_964435265.1 uncultured Gemmatimonadota bacterium | reverse complement strand
GTCCGTGCAGGTTTTTTCAGATGGTTTTATGCTCGCCTGTCGTGGTTTCAAGGAGCGAGACGGAATCATGAAGAATATCGTCGCTACATATTCCTGGAATGGTGATCTAGTGGAAATAATCCATCTCCCACCTCTTCCGGAACGCGAATCGCTGGAAGATTTTCTCCAGGGGGCGATCAAGGTGGGAGGAGAGATATGGGTGGCTCTTTATGGAGATCCTGCTTTCCGGATACTTCGAATAGGCCCCGCCTCGCCGCCAGGTTGAGCTTGTAATTACGGGGAGAGTCCGATGAGGATGGCCCGCTGGATCGTTCCGATCGTTTTCCTGGCGGTACCCGCTGCTCTTCCTGCCCAGACATCCGAACGGCACCAGGTCATCCGCTCCCGGATCGACGGAGTACCTCTGGTCAGGACGGAGGGGGGGCCGAAGTATGACGGGCCGCTCTTTGAGGTGACCAGCGATCTGATCCTGGGTGTCGATGAGGGAGAGCCCGCCTGGCAGCGGTTCGTCGGTTCACTCCTGGGTATCATCGCACCTGATGGCACGATGATCCTCGGGGATTTCAGGAGTCTCGAGATCTTCATCGTATCACCCGGGGGAGAGCTGATCGCCCGGCGGGGTGGGCCGGGCAGCGGGCCCGGCGAGTTCAGGGATCTCTTTCACCTGCACTGGGTGAAAATGGGGGAGGAGTTCTGGGCCGAGGATCGAGCCCTGAGCCGGATGACGCGTTATTCCCTCGAGGGAGAACTGCTCGAATCACGCTTGTTCGCGGAGGAAGGCGGCGATACATGGCACGGCTATTCGCTCTCTCTGGCATCGATGGGCGAGGCCGGCTTCATCGGTTCAGTCACGACCCTGTCCGGGGATATCGAACATATTACTCACTACTACCTCCTGGATACCGACCTCCACGTCACGACCGACTTCCTGGAATTCTCGGACGACCAGTACATCATGGATCACGAGGGAGGGCAGGAGATCCCCTTCACCTGGGAGAACGGGGTTTCGGTCTTCCCGGATGAGAAGATCGTTGTCTACTATCCCAATGAGGGATGCCTTACCCTCTACAGCCCGGCCGGCAATCCGGTCATGCACATCGAGAGGGATTGGCGTAGAGAGCGGATCCCTGCAGAGGCCCGGGAACGGGTGTTGGATGCCTTCCGTCGATCCTCGAGCCCCAAATTCAGACGCCGCGCCGAACAGATGAATCTGCCGCGACGCTATCCCTGCTTCTCGTGGGCCTTCACCGATGACCGGGGGCGGATCTGGGTGCAGCGGGTTGTCAATCCGCTCGGGCCGCACGGGCCCCCGTCGCTCATGCTCACGGAGAAATGGACCCACGATGTCTTCGGTCCCGACGGCGTCTGGCTGGGGACTCAGGAGCTGGACTTCCGGCCGCTCTGTATTCAGGGCGATTACGTCTACCGGAGTTTCGAGGCCGAATCGGGGGCCTTCCGGTTCGAGCGGCTCCACCTGCGGCCGGTCGTTCCTGAAGCGGCGGGTGATATCTCACCCCTCGATTGACTCTCTCAGACGGGTACCGGGATTCTCCCGCCTGTTCTCGAAATCAGCATCTTATGATGTGGTTCCTCACCAGATAACGTCCATTGAAGATGAGAGGCACACCCTGCCCGGTGAGATTGAACTCGGCCGTTTCGTCCACTTCGCAGTGGATGTGCAGGTGGGGTTCGGTCGACAGGCCGGAATTGCCGGCGCAGGCGACCGGCTGACCGGCACTGACCCGATCCCCCTCCGAAACCATGATGCTGTGCTGTTTCAGGTGGACGAGGAAGACAAAGGCCTTCGTTGAAGAGCACTCGATGACCACATAGTTCCCAGCCGGATGTTCCCGATCCTCCTCGGGCGGCAGCGGATCGAGCCGGCCGCCCTCGGTCTTGACGACGGTGCCGTCGACCGGGCTGAAGACCGTCTCCCCGAAGATCCGGTAGCGCTCGAGGTCCCGGGGATAGAAGCCGCGGGCGCGGAAGCCGGACCGGTTCAGCTTCACGATATCGACGGCGTACTTCGAGTACGTGCCGGGGTAGTGGTGGTTGACGAGAGCGCTGCTCCCGCCGTGAGCGATGTAGAAGCGTCCGTTCCGGAAAGGGAAGGTTGCCGCGACGCCCTCTCCGGGCGACCGGTATCCACGGACCGTCGCCAGGGCCAGGGGCCCGAAGATGATCAGCAGCAGCAGGCCGGTGGCATCATCCAGTCCGGGGGGGTGGTAAAGCGGCAATCCGCCGAAGGGCCCAACGGAGGCGAGAACGGCTAGCCCGATGCCGACCAGGAGCAGGTAGCGAAGGTAGTAGCCGAAGAGGTACCACATGCCGGTCAGGTACACGTAGGTGGTATAGGCGGCCGAGCCCGCCAGCCAGATCACCCATTCCAGTTGGCCGTCGTATCTCTTGATGGCGAAGCAGACCAGGATCAACGCCGGGGCGATGAGGTTGACGGCGATCAGTCTGAGGACATCGAGGGTCACAGGATGCCTTTCTCAGATGGATTCCAGATCTTCAGCGAGTCGCGCGAAAGCAACGGCCTGCATGTCATCGCCGAGCGGAAAGGTTGAGTCACCGGCGTGGATGATTTCGAGGACTCGATACAGATGTGCCGAATGTGGTGTCATGGCCCCGGTATACTTGAAAATCGAACGTCTGCAATTCGTTTTTCAAGTAAAATTACATGTCCATAACGATCCGGTAGCCGGAACCGGCACAATATCGGGAGGTTGGGAAACATCCCCGGGTGAGTAACCTGCCCGGAAATGACAGGTTCCGTACTTCAGTCGCTCGGATCCATCACCTTGCCGATGAAGAGGATCGTGCCGCTCGTACGCTCGCGGATGACGACGATGAAGGGGCGGTTGATAATGAGTGCCTCCGGCCCTGATCGGTACTGCATCTCGACGGAGGTAACCGCAGCAGCCTCGCTCCCCCGCTCATCGATCTTCAGCCAGGTCTTGTGCTTCACCTCGCTGATGAAAAGATCACGTTCTCCAGTTGCATGCATCCTGCTGAAATCCGCCAGCACATTATCAAATGCCGTGTCCATCCCCAGGTCGATGAGGACATTGTTCAGCCTGATCTGATACGCCAACTCGAACTTCGGTATGAGGAATCGGGAATACTCTTCATTCCAGAAACCCGAGATAGTCTGTTCCCATTTCGTCTGGTCGAAACCGGAGATGAATGCGTCCAGATCGGTACCGGTGGCGGGGATGATGATGGTCATCGAAAAAAGGCTGTCACCGTACGCTAGATCTACAGCACTCCATCCCGAACCGGAGTAGTGTGGAAGTGTTACATCATCGATCGACATCGTGGGAACCATGATCTCGGTTCCATCGGTCAGATAGAACGGGCGATCCTCGGTGTCACCGGCATTAAAACGTGTCAGCCAGGTGCCTTTGAAGTAGATGGCGTTGATGAGGAACATCATGGTCAGAGGATCGATCGGCGGATCGACGATCTCCTCGATCCGATCGTGGGTCTTCTCGCTGACCCAGGCGTTGATGATATCGACCGCATCGGCGGCGCTGAAATCCAGGGCCTGCACGACGGCATCGAAATACGTCTGGTTCGCCTCCACGAAAGCCGGCGCGATCGGGTAGCCCTCCCGGTACCAGATCGAGTTGGCGATCTGGAAGGTCACCTTCGGGTCGGCGCCGGTGAGCAGGTCGATGAGGCTGCGGTAGGCGGCGTTGATTTCATCCTCGGTCAGCCCGGCCAGCTCGAGGGTTTCCTCCATGCCGGTCCGGGTCTCCCCCGCGGCACCGTTCAGGGTCATCCCCAGGGCCATCGATATGCTCAGAGGCGAGAGGAAGACGTTCTTCTCCTCCTCGGCCTCGCTCACCGCCCGGAAGAGCTTGAGGCCGAAGAGGTTGTCGGCTGAGACGAGGAGGGTCTCCTGCTCGGTGAGCTGGCGCAGCTCGAGGCGTGAGGGACGGATCGGGCTGCCGGAACAGGCGGTGAAGGCCGCGCAGGAGAGGAAGAGAAGGGCTGTCGGCAGGAACCGGGTCAGAAAGCGGTATGATGTTCGTTCCATATCGATCTCACCTCTCTCGCGTATCGGGAGGTCGGGGGGAGCCTGCTCACGGGCTCGGATCCATCACCTTCCCGATGAAGAGTATCGTCCCGCTGGTACGTTCCCTGATGAGGAAGATGAAGGGGCGGTTCACGGTGAATTCATTGAGTCCCCGGGCCATTACGACCGAGGTGACGGCGGCGGCTTCGGTGCCTTCCTCGTCGACCTTTATCCAGGTCTTGTGTTTCACCGCATCGATGAAGAGATCCGACACCCCGGTTGCGTTCATGCGGCTGAAGTCCGCTCCCCCGCCGAATGCCCGGGCCATCCCCAGGGATGACAGGACCTCGTTCAGTTCGATCTCGTAAGCCAGTTCGAATTTCGGCATCCGGAACCAGTCGAGTTCCTCATGCTGCAGCCCGGAGAGTACCGCTTCCCATTTCGATCGATCGAATCCGGCGATGAACGTCTCGAGATCGGTGCCGGGGGACGGGAGGATGATGGTCATCAAGAAGAGGCTGTCACCGTACGCCAGATCCACCCCGCTCCAGTCCGTTCCGTAACAGCGGGCTAGTTTTATATCTTCGATCGACATCGTGGGAACCATGATCTCGGTCCCATCGGCCAGGTAGAATGGCCGGTCGGCGGTGTCGGCGGCGTCGAAACGGGTCAGCCAGCTGCCCTTGAAGTAGATCGCATTGATCAGGAACATCATCGTCAGCGGTTCGATCGGGGAATCCACGATCTCATCGATCCGGTCATTCGTCTTCTCGCTCACCCAGCCGTTGATGATGTCGGCGGCATCGGCGGCGCTGAAATCCAGTCCCCGCACGGCTGCATCGAAGAAGGTCTCGTTCAGCTCCACGAAAGCCGGGGCGATCGGGTAATCCTGCCGGTACCAGATCGAGTTGGCGATCTGGAAGGTCACCTTCGGATCGGCGCCGGTGAGCAGGTCGATGAGGCTGCGGTAGGCGGCGTTGATCTCTTCTTCGGTGAGCCCGGTCAGCTCGAGGGTCGCCTCCATAGCACTGCGGGTCTCGCCGGCGGCACCGTTCAGCGTCATGCCCAGGGCCATGGCCACGCTCAGGGGGCTGAGGATGACGTTCTTGTCCCCTTCGGCCGCGCTCACCTCCCTGAAGAGCTTGAGGCCGAAGAGATTGTCCGAGGTGAGCAGGGCGGTTTCCTGTGGAGTGAGTTCCCGCAGCTGCAGACGTGATTGACGGGTCGGGCTGTCGGAGCAGTCGGTCAGGAGAGCTGAGAAGGGAGAGAGGAGCAGTGCCAGCAGGACCGTGAAGACGGGAACCTGCAGGCCGGTGCGGTCGGGATAGCGGCGGGTCGGACGGGTTGCCATGGTTTCACCATCCTTTGCCGATCCGGGCGTGGCGGCACGGATCCGGACACCCGGGATATGTACTCTCGGGCAAGGCGCGAAAGAGAACTCCCTCGTGGAAATAGAACGGATTTTCCCGTGCGGCGGTTTACTTCTTCACTACGACTGATCTGACAGGTATCTTGGATCGGTGAAGTTTCTATGTTGATGGAGATCCACTGCCGATGATGAAACGGTCCGAGCGAGGGCGCGAGTTGGAGGAGCGGTTCGACCGCCGGCTGAGTGCCGATCTCGACTATCCCTCCCTGCTGAAACGCTATGGAGCTCTATGGGCCGAGGCCGTCTCCATCAATCCTCATCTCGGTGAGAACTGGGAAGAGGACATCGAAGCCGATATCAGGATGGCGAGAACGCTGAATGGACGCCCCGCAAACACCTGACTTTACCAAGCTCATCACCCGCGTCACCGGGGCCCTCACCAGGGCCGGATTCCCCTGTATGATCATCGGCGGGCAGGCCCTGCTGGTACACGGGCAGGCCCGCCTCACCGAGGATATCGACATCATCCTCGGCTCGGCCCCCGATGATCTTCCCCGCATCCTGGAAGTGTGCCGGGAACTGGCCCTGGTCGTCCTCCCCGGCGATGTCATCGGCTTCGTGCAGGATACCTTCGTGCTGCCTGCGGCCGATCCCGACACCCGCGTCCGGGTCGACTTCATCTTCTCCAGCCTGCCGTATGAGAGGGCCGCGATCGGCCGGGCCGTTCTGATCGACCTGGACGGCACCGCCGTCCCGTTCGCTGCGGCCGAAGACCTGATCCTGCACAAGCTCCTGGCCGGCCGGCCGCGCGACTTCGAAGACATACAGGGTATCGTGAGCCGTAAAGGGGACGAACTCGACTGGGACTACCTCGAGGAGTGGGGGCGCGAACTCGCCCGCCAGCCCGGCCGGGAGGAGATCCCGCAGCAGCTGACCCGCATCCGCAGATAATACGTGCTCTGCCTCGCGGGCGCCGGTTTCTTCATTACAGACTGGCCCCACCTCGATTGGAGTATCATCCTGGTTCTGTTTGCCGCAATGAACATCCGCGCCCTCATCCGGATGCGTGCGACGACCGCCACCTGATAACCAGCGAGAGGATCCCGTCATGACCGACTACCCCGGCAAGGCCGCGGGCACGCCCCCGCCCGAATACGACACCCCGCAGGAGATCGTGGAACTGGTCCAGCAGCTGGTCCGGATACCGAGTGTGACCGGTACTGAACAGGAGGTGGCCGATTTCGCCGCCGGCTGGCTGCGCGAGGCCGGGCTGGCGGTCGAGGTCTACGAAGAGGAACCGGGACGTCCCAACGTGATCGCCACCATCGGGCCGGAAGGGGGCCCGCTCTACGCCTTCAACGGCCACCTCGACACCGTGCCGGTACCCAAGGATGAGCCGTGGGCGCACCCGCCCTTTGAAGCCGAGATCGTCGACGGTCGGATGTACGGCCGGGGGACCTTCGACATGAAGGGGGGGGTGGGGGCCTCGATGTGGGCCGCAGCCCGGCTGGCGGAGCGGGCCGATGAGCTGCAGGGGCGGCTGCAGGTGCACCTGGTCTGCGAAGAGGAGAAAGGCGGCAGCCGCGGTTCGGGCGCGGTGGCCCGGGCGATCGAGGCCGGTCGGCTGCCCAGACCCGACGGGATCATCGCCGGCGAGCTCTCCTGGTTCCACGTGCGCGTCGCCGAGCGGGGCATCTTCCAGTTCCGGATCCGCTTCCGCGGCCGCTCGGCCCACACCGCCCGGGCCCGGGCCGACGGCCTCAACGCCATCGCCGCAGCCGGACGGGGGGTGCTGGCGCTCGAGCAACATATCGATGAGTATCACCCCGCGGTGGGCTACCCCGTGCTGAGCGTGAACCGCATCGAAGCAGGTACCTCCAACAACCAGGTGCCCGCCTCCTGCACCATCTTCGTCGACCGGCGCACCGTGCCGGGTGAGACGAAGGAGAGCGTGCTGGACGAGGTCCGAACCGCCCTCGACGCCCTCGAAGACACGCTCCCCGACGGCCGCCGCATCCCGGTGGAGTACGAACTGCTGACCGAGGACGAGGATCTGGCTCCGGTCGTACCGGCCAACATGACCGACGAGAACGAGCCGCTGGTGCAGGCGGTCTGGCAGGGCACCGAGGACGTTCTCGGATACCGGACGCCCCTATACACCGACTGGGGCGGGGCGACCGACGCCCGCTGGTTCCGTCAGCTCGGTATCCCGATGGTGATCCTGGGACCCACCGGAGCCGGAGCCCACGCCGCCGACGAATACGTCGACGTGGCCGCCCTCGGCGCTCTGGCGGAGATCTACCGGCGCACCGTCGGCGGACTGCTGGGTCTGGATTTCGACTGAAGCGTCACTGAGATTCTCTCCGGGCAGCATCGGTGCGCTGAGCGTAGGGCCGTTCGAAGCGCCGCTCCCACCGGGCGAGCAGGCGGGGAGCGAGCAGCACCGTGACCGCGGCTACGATCATGCCGTAGACCACGTCCACGCCGTAGTGGTAGCCGTTGTACATGGTGCTGATGCAGAGCCCGATCACCAGCGGCACGAATAGCCGCGCCATGACCCGGAAGCGCACCGCGTAGACGGCCGCGGTGAGCGCCACCGCCACGTGACTCGACGGGAACGCCCCTCCCACGATCGTCCCCGTTTCGAACAACCACTGCTCCAGAGCCGTGACCGGCCCCCCGGGGAGATGCAGCACCGGCCCCGGGTAGTCGGCGAAGAAGATCGGTCCCCCGCCCGGGGTGAGCAGGAAGTGCAGGTAGCAGCCCAGGAATACCAGCGTTATCGCCGTCATGAATTCCCGGAAGGGAGCCCCGGGAGCGCCGGTCGGATCCCCCCCGGCACGGCTATAGAGCGGGAAGCCGATGACGGGGATGAAGAGGTAGAACGAGGTATAACAGAAGTACATCAGCTCGGTGAGCCACGGCCGGGCCAGGTCCTGCAGCACCAGGGTGGGATAGCCGCCGAAGAGGAGTGAGTCGGCGCGCACCAGCCAGGCGTCGATCAGCCCGGGCCGGATGATATGGATCATGTGCCCCAGCGCCTCGAAGCAGACCAGGAAGAGGATCGCCGGGTACCACCACCGCAGCAGCCGGGTGACGGGATGATCCCGGAACCGCGGCAGAGCCCGCGCTCCGAGACCGGCGGCGAGCAGCAGCAGGTGCACGCCGATCAGAGCGCCGGGGTGATCCACCCGCCCGGCCCCGAGACCGAGGACGAGGAGCAGGATCAGGATGACGGCGAGGTAGAGGATGAAGAGCAGGTCCGGGAACTCGAATCTGATCTCTCCAACGGTCTCTCTTCCGATCTCTTCCTCGATCCCGCTCCCGGTCTCCCCCCGGAACTCTGTCCCGGTATCGTGCGTCCCGGCCTGTCTCTCCACGGTTCCTCCATTCATTCCCCCTGAAAGATAGCCGGGCGACCGATAGTTCAGAGGTCGAGCGGCCGACAAATCCGGATCGATCGACCGGTACCCCCGTAGAGTCCGGCGATGTGTCAGGTGGCTACACCAGAGCATGCGTGCAACGTGTCGTATGGACACAGCAGGGGTTGGATCGGTCGGAGGGGAGAGGACACCGGGATCTGAGGTGCCTCGCCTGAACACTCGTATTCCATTGAATCACAATAAATTACAGATTATTAATGGTCGCGGGCCGGTTTCGGTGCCGCATTGGCACACTATGTGCAACGCTCTTTCAGCAGACAGTCTCGAACTGCATGCGTCCGGCCCTGTAACCCCACAGCAGGGCGGGACTTGCCAGAGCCGGGGCGCCACCGATACACTGGCGGCGTTCCCGGCTCTTGGCTTCTCGAACCCTGACGCGGACCGGTTCCCATGGCAGTCATCACCCTGACCACCGATTTCCGGGACGCCGACGGCTTCACCGGCGTGATGAAGGGCGTGATCCACGGCATCGCCCCCGACCTGTCCGTGATCGACCTGGCCCACGGTATCCCCCCGGGCGATATCGTGCATGCCGCCTACGTGCTGCGGAACGCCTATCTCTACTTCCCGCCCGGCACGGTGCACGTGGTGGTCGTGGATCCCGGGGTGGGCGGCCGCCGCAAGGCGATCGCCGTGCGCGGGGTGGGGCAGTTCTTCGTGGCCCCCGACAACGGGGTGCTGGCCTGGGTACTGCGGGAACTCACGGACGCGGGAGAAACGGTCGAGGCCTGGAGCCTCGAGGACGAGCGCTTCCACCTCGATCCGGTGAGCGCCACCTTCCACGGCCGCGACATCTTCGCCCCGGTGGGGGCTTTTCTGGCCCGGGGGATCGATCCGGGCGAACTCGGCTCCGAACTCGAAACGGACTTCGAGCCCGAAGGGGAGATCGAAGGCGGCCCGGTACTCGAACTGCTGCGCCAGCCGGGTGAGAGGCGGTGCGAGGGGCGCATCATCCACGTCGACACCTTCGGAAACTGCATCACCACCATCGAAGCGGGCATCCTGCCCGAGGCCGTGCTCGATCATCAGGTTCCGCTCGAGATGGTCCTCGAGAGTGACTCCGGTCCGTTGACCGTGACCGGACTGCGCGGCTCCTACAGCGCCGTTCCCCGGGGGGAGGCGGCCGTGATCGAGGGGAGCGGCGGACTGCTCGAGATCGCCGTGAACGGGGGGAGCGCAGCTCAGATCCTGGGGCTGGGGCGGGGCACGCCGGGGCACTGTCTGCTCGAGGGTCAGCCCCTCTCGCGGGCGGTCGGGAAACGGGACGAAGAACCGGAGGACTTGGATGTTCGGGATGTATCGGGGGATGTGTAACGAAACGCGACCGGGGAGATGAACGAGGTGAACGGAGACGTGCCGGAGGCCGGATCGCGGACGATCGTGGGCGTGATCGGGGGGATGGGACCCGAGGCCACGGTGGAATTCTTTGCCCGGCTCACCGCTCTTACCCCGGCCCGACGCGATCAGGATCACCTGCACGTGATCATCGATTCCCAGGCCGGCACGCCTGATCGGACCGAGGCGATCTTCTCCGGCTCTTCCGGAGTGCGGGACGCCATGCTCGCGTCCGCCCGCCGGCTCGAAACCGCCGGAGCCGGTCTGCTGGCCATGCCGTGCAACAGCGCGCATTACTGGTACGAAGAGGTCGCCGGGCGGATCGGCATCCCCTTCCTGAACATGATCGCCGAAGTCTTCGCCGAGGTACGGCGACGGGGCCCTGGGAAGGTCGGCCTGCTGGCCACCACTGGCACCGCCCGCTCGGGCGTGTACGAACGCTGGTCGGGGGAGGTGGAACTCCTGCTGCCCGATGAGGCCGGACAGGAGGCGATCCACGAGGCCATCTACACGGTCAAGGGTGAAGCCGGGGGGCGTCCGGAGCAGGCGAAAGAGGCCGTGCTCGCGGTCGTGAGCGGGCTGCGGAACAGGGGGGCCGAAGGCATCATCCTTGGCTGTACCGAGATCCCGCTGGTGGTGGGCCCGGCCGATATCCCCGACCTGCCGGTCTTCGATTCCACCGATGTCCTGGTCGCCGCCGTGCTGCGCGACGCCAGGCTCTGACCGGTCGTGTGATCGGTCTTACATGATCTCGAGCCAGCCGTAGGGATCGTCGCGGGTCTGCCCGATGATGCCGGTCAGGGCGTCGTAGAGTCCGCGCGTTTTCGGCCCGACCTCGCCGCCGCAGAATTCCCTTCTCCGATCGTGGTACGTCATCGAGAGGATCGGAGTGATGACGGCCGCGGTACCGGCGCAGAAAGCCTCGTCGGCTTCGTAGATCTCCTCCACGTGCACCCGCCGCTCCACGGCGTCGAGCCCGAACTCCTTCACGGCCAGTTCGAGGATCGATTTGCGCGTGATCCCGGGCAGGATCGAACCGTCGAGCTCGGGAGTGGCCAGTTCATTCCCCTTGAGGAGGAAGAAATTGGCGGCCCCGACCTCCTCGAGGTACTGCTCCTGCCGGGCGTCGAGGTAGACGACCTCGGCGAATCCCTCCGCCTTGACCTCCCGGGCCGGCAGCATGCCGCCGGCGTAATTACCGATCGCCTTCACTCCGCCGGTGCCGTACTGGGCGGCCCGGTGGTAGCGGTCGGTGACCTTCAGGTGGATGCCCGAGAAACCGGCCTTGAAATAGGGGCCGACCGGCGAGACGTAGATGAGGAAAGTGTACTCGGGCGCCGCCTTGACGCCGAGCACCGGGCCCGATCCGAAGACGAGGGGCCGCAGGTAGAGGGCGCCCTTGCCGCAGGGTGGCACGTAGTCGGTGTTGTCGCGCACCACCATCCGGATCGCCGCGAGGAAAAGATCCTCTGGCACTTCGGGCATGCACAGGCGCCGGCAGCCGCTGTTGACCCGCTTCGCGTTCTCCCGCGGGCGGAAGACTACGATGTTCTCCTTCACCGTCCGATGGGCCTTCATGCCTTCGAAGAGGCCCTGGCCGTAGTTCAGGGCTCCGGCGGCGGGTGAGAGGGAGATGTTCCCGAAAGGCACCAGTCCGCCCTCGGTCCACTGACCGTCCTGAGGGCAGGTGGTGATGTACATCGAGCGGGTGGGGGTGACCGAAAAGGTAAGCTCGTCCCAGTTGATGTCGGCGATACCGTCTGCCATCGTTCAGCTCCCTGCAGGATGTCGACTCAGGTTGTGTTCCTGTCCCCGTGGTTGTGTCCCGAACCGCCCGCTGCTTCCCGCATCCCCCGGTTCAGGCTCTCCAGACGCTTCTGCACCCGGTAATGTATGGAACCGACCGGGTACGAGCCATCATCCTGTAGTTCCCCGGCGGGGATACCGGTGAGCAGCTCGATACCCTGATCGATGTGTTCGACCGGGTAGATATGGAACCGGCCGGCTTCGACCGCCTCGACCACCTCGTCCTTGAGCATGAGGTTCTTCACGTTGATGGCCGGGATCAGCACTCCCTGCTTCCCGGTGAGACCCCGCAGGCTGCAGGTGTGGTACCAGCCCTCGATTTTCTGGTTCACTCCCCCGATAGCCTGGACCTCGCCGAGCTGGTTCACCGACCCCGTCACCGCCAGATCCTGGCGCAGCGGCACCCGGGCCAGGGCCGAGAGCAGGCAGTACAGCTCGGTCGAGGAGGCCGAGTCGCCCTCGATCCCGTCGTAGAGCTGCTCGAACACCAGGCTGGCCGAGAAGGCGATGGGCGTCTCGCTGGCGAAACGCGAAGCGAAGAAACCCTGCAGGATCATCAGGCCCTTGTTGTGGATCTGGCCGGCCATCTTGGTGTCGCGGTCGATCTGAATGATCCCTTCCTTGCCGGCGTGGATCCGTGCGGTCAGCCGCGAGGGTTTGCCGAACTCATAATCGCCGAGGCTCAGAACGGCCAGGCCGTTGATCTGCCCGACCTCCGCGCCGTCGGTGTCCACCAGGATGGTCCCCTCCTCGATCAGCTCGCCGAGCCGTTCCTCGATGCGGTTGGATCGGTAGATCTTCTCCTCGATGGCGCGCGTCACATGCTCGGCGGTCACCAGTTCGGCCTTATCCTGCTCCGCCCAGTAGTTGGATTCACGCAGCAGGTCGGCGATCTCTATGAACCGGGTGGTGAGCTTGCCCTGATCGGCGGTGATCCGACCGCCGTGCTCCACGATCCTGGCCATCGCGGTGCGGTCAAACGGCAGGAGGTTCTCCGCACGCACGCGGGTCGCTATGAATCCCGCATAGGCCTGAACCGCCTCGTCTTCGCGGTCCATGATCTGGCTGAAGTCGGCCTTGACTTTGAAGAGCTTGCGGAAATCCTCCTCGTACTGGTAGAGCAGCATCCCGATCAGAGGCGAGCCCACCATGACGACCTTGACGTCGAGGGGGATCGGCTCGGGTTTGAGCCCCTGGGTCTGGATCACGCGGTACTGCTCGTTCAGGTCTTCCAGGACGACTTCGCGGTTCCGGATGGCTCGCTTGAGGGCTTCCCACGACATCGGATTGCGGAGTACGTCGAGGGTCTGCACCACCAGGTAGCCCCCGTTGGCCCGATGCAGGGCGCCCGCCTTGATCATGGTGAAGTCGGTCGTCATGGCGCCCATGGTGGCCCGGTACTCGATCCGGCCCACCAGGTTGTAGAAAGAGGGATTGGACTCGATCACGACCGGCGTGCCTTCGGTACAGCCGTGGTCCACGATGACGTTCACCGAGTAGCGGAGCAGAACATCCTCACCCGCCGGCATCCGCATGCCCGGCAGCGGACCCTGCTGCTCCTCCTCGGTCTTGAAATCATCGAGGTTCGCGAGGATGTCCTCCTTGACCTCGTCGAGATAGGTGAGGACGTCGCGGTGGCTGTGGAAGCGCTCCTTTATCTCGTCGATCGCGTTGGCCACCGGCACGGTTGCGATGACGCGTTCGAGCTCCCTGAGCTTGCCCTTGGCCGTCTTCTCCAGATCCCTGACCTGTCGGGTGATCTCGCGCATGACCTGCTGCAAAGCCTCCTGGCGCTTTTCCAGATCCTCCTTCTCCTCGCTCGTGAGCTCCTCCCAGTCCTGGCTGGACATGGGCCGGCCGTCCTTGAGCGGCAGGGTCAGAACACCGCCGCCCGACTGCTCGACACCGAAGCCCCGCTGGTCGGCTTCGGCCTTGAACTGATTGAAGAGCTCCTCGCGCTTCTCGCTCAGGTCCTTGATCAGGTGCGCCCGGCGCTCTTCGTAGACCCGGCCCTCGAAGGCCTTGGGGATCTCTTCCTTGAGTTCCTCGACCAGTTCCTTCATGCCGAT
>CAYSYY010000040.1:0-14257 GCA_964435265.1 uncultured Gemmatimonadota bacterium | reverse complement strand
CCGCCCACGATATCACCATCCTGCAGGCTCGGATCTTCACCCGTCTCGATGCCGCCATCGTGGACCGGTTCACGGTGGCCGATGCCGTCGGCGGCGGTACCATCACCACCGAACAGGAGTCCGCGGTTACCGCTCAGCTCGAAGCCGCCGTAACCGGCCGGACCGACATCGAGGCCATGCTCGCCGCCCACACCGAACGGTGGCGTCTGCGTGACCGGCCGAAGATGACCTACTCCGTCACGGTGGCCTGGGATCCCGGCGCCTCGGAACGCTACACGGTGATCGATGTCAGGGCCCGCGATCAGGTGGGCCTGCTCCATGATGTCGCCGTCACGATGACCGGCCTGGGAGTATCGATCCATCAGGCGTTCGTCAGTACCGAGGGCGAGCGGGCGGTCGATGCCTTCTACGTCACCGATCCCCTCGGGGCTCCGCTCGATCCCGCCACGCGCGATCTCCTGATTGCGGAGCTCCGGACCGTCCTGACCCGCTAGGAGCCTGTCGGAGTAACCGGCGAACGCGAGGTCTGGGCTGGCGCCGGCCGGCCAGGCGGCTGGTGATCTCAGGCGCCGGCGGGGAAGATCCGTTCGTAGATCTCGCGCACGCGGGCGGCCTCGCGGCAGGTCCGGTCCCATGAGATGGCGCGCAGCGGAACCGGGGTGAGTTCGTCCGGCCAGGCGGAGGGGAAGGCGGTGATATCGCGGCCGTAGTGGAGCTGCAGACCCACCTGGATGCGTCGCAGGTGGAGGTAGGCGTCGGCCAGCAGGCGGCCCTCGGGCTTCGGGAGACGGCCGGCTGAGACCAGGTGCGGCATCAGCTCGGGAAGGTGGACCGGCCGCGACGGAGCGGCGATCCCGGTCTCGAGCGCCAGGGCCAGCGCGAGGTACTCGATATCGGCCATCGCCCCTGGTGATCGTTTCACGTCGAAGAACGCGGCGGGATCGTACTCGACCGCCGACTCCAGCCGGTGGCGGACGGCGCGCAGGTCCCGAACCGTGTCCGGATCGAGTCGGAATCCGGCCAGCCATGACTCGATGACCGTCGCGGTCGCGCCGAGAAGCCTTCGGCGGCCGTAGAGAGGCCGGTGCCGGCTGAGCGCCAGGGCTTCCCACGGCGAAGCCCGATCCCGCAGATATGTGTTCAGGTAGGAGACATCGACACTGGTCGGCGCCGAGCGGCCCTCGGGGCGCAGGCGCATGTCGACCGGGTACGGACCGCCGGGCGGGGAGAGCAGTCCGGCCACCTGGGCGGCCAGAGTCTGCACGGTCGCGCCCGCGCCTTCGGCATGGATGAAGAGCAGGTCGGCGTCGGAGGCGAAGGTCATTGAGCCGGCCGAGAGGGTGCCGAGGCTCAGGGTGCAGAAGCGGGGTGGGGCTACGGCTTCACGGAAGTGGTGTCCGATGAAGCAGCGCACCAGATCCCGGGCCAAGGCGCCGAGCCTGTTCATGAGTCCGGTCAGATCGCACTCACCGGACACATACGCCAGTCCGGAGGCCAGGAATTCGCGGGTGCGCACCGATTCCAGCTCGGCCGCTAGCTCGCGGCTCGATCGGGCCCGATGGCGGGCCAGGAGGAGCCGCTGCCGCCAGGCCGAGGGGGAGGCGGCGGTCCCGGCCGCTCCCCGGCTGAAGAGGCGCTCGAAGTGCTCGGGGTGACGGGTGAGCAGGTCGGCGAGCAGATCACCCGAGGCGCACAGCCTCAGCAGGGCGCGCCGGACCGCCGGCTCGCGGGCCAGGAGCCGGGCGTAGGCACCCGGGCTGCCGAGGCGGCGCAGCACCCGTTCGAGGTTGTTCAGGCTGCGATCGGGATCACCGGTGGCCCGGGCGTCCTGGAGCAGGGGGGGGAGGAGACCGATGAAGGCGGCCTGGGCCCCCGCTCCGCTCGCCCTGACCTCGGCGGCTGTGGCCAGCAGGACACGGTGGCTCTGAGCAGGACGCTGGAAGCCGCGCCGGGCCAGGCGCCCGACGGCCTCCTCGCCCCCGGGGGGCAGGGTCAGGAGCGATTCCACCGGCTCACCGCTTTCGTCTTCCCCGGAGCCTGGGAGCAGGGCCTGCAGCGAGGACCGGACCGCATCACGATGCTTATCCCAGAGGGTGAGCAGGGCTTCGCCGTCCGGTACCCCGGCCAGCCGGGCGATGGCACGCAACCGGGCCGGGGCGGTGGGGAGGGTGAACTCCTGCCGGTCCTCCTGCATCTGGATCAGGTGTTCGAGTCGGCGGGAGAAAGTGTACGCCTCGGCCAGACGGGTGGCATCGGCGGCGGGGAGGATGCCGGCCCCTTCCAGGGCGGCGATGGCCGCCAGCGTTCCCGTCGGCCGGACGGCGGGATGCCGGCCGCCGAAGAGCAACTGCAGGACCTGCACCACGAACTCGACATCCCGGATCCCACCGGGGGCCAGTTTGACATGGCGGGGATCCGCGCCCCCCCCTTCCCGCGCCCGCCGTTCGCGCCGGAGCCGGTGAGCCTCTTCGCGGGGATCGCGGGCGGCATGGTGCGGGTAGATGAAGGGTTCCAGTTCCGTCAGGAAGGTGTGTCCCAGCGCCCGGTCGCCCGCACAGATCCGGGCCTTCACGAGCATCTGGCGCTCCCACGGCGCCCCCTGGTCGGCGTAGTGGGAGAGCAGTCGGCCGGCGCTGCGGATCAGCGGAGCGCGATCACCGCCGGGACGCAGACGCAGATCGATCCGGTACAGCGATCCCTCGCGGGTATAGGCGGTCAGGAACTCGACTGTCTTCTCCACGGCCCGGGTGGACGGGGGCAGGGTCCGGGCCAGGGTGTCGGCCGCCTGGCCGGGCAGGAGGAAGATCAGGTCGAGGTCGCTGGAGAAGTTGAGTTCCCCGCCCCCGAACTTGCCGACCGCGATCACCGCCGGACGCAGCAGATCATCGGGCCAGCAGCGGTCGAGAACGGCGGCGAGGATCAGTTCGGCCAGCCGGGTGAGGGCGGTGAACTCCTCCTCCAGGTCCGAGAGCCCGAAAACGGCCCGGGCGCCGATACGCAACAGCTGCGTGCGCTTGTAGCTGTTCAGGACCAGGAGGGGATCGCCGGTTCTCCCGTCGGCCTCGGTCGGGTCGGTGGCCGGGGACAGGACGGCCTCATCGGCCCGGCGGTCGGCCCCCCCTTCGGTGAAGAGCCACCCGATCCGCTCGGGACGGGTGGTGAGCAGGTCGCCCAGGAAGGGGCTTGCCCCCAGAAGACCCAGGAGCCGGTCGAGGGCCGCCGGTCCTCCGATCAGGGGGAACAGATCGGAGCAGGGGGGGAGCCGCAGAAGCTGGGCCAGAGCCAGATCGGGGTCGGGGGACGCACACAGAGCGCGGTCCAGCTCCCGGTGGTGCGACCGCCACCGGTCACCGGACGGCCCCTGTGCCAGCACGGTCAGGTTGCGGGCGGCGGTGACGGGATCGAGGAAGCCGCGGGCGGGCAGGCCGGCGGAACTGTCCCGGGCCGGACCCGCCGGATTCAGCCACCGGTCGAGCCCGGAGTCTGCATTCTGCCGTCTATCACCCGTCATCGTCTCTGCAGTATAGAGATGTCTTCGATCTCGGCCTACCCTCGAGGAGAAGAGCTTGCTCCCGGACCGGGCGGTCGGTAGACTCCACTTCTGCGTCTGCCACCTGCTGCCTCTCGGGAGTCCGGGGAGCCTCATGAAACGTATCGAGGCGGTCATCAAACCCTTCAAGCTGGACGCGGTGCGGGAAGCACTCATGGGTCTCGGCGTGCGCGGCCTGACCGTAACCGAAGTACGGGGCTTCGGCCGCCAGCGGGGTCACACCGAACTCTATCGCGGCAGCGAGTACCAGATCGATCTGCTGCCGAAGATCAAGGTCGAGACCGTCGTGCCTGACGATCTGGTGGAAGAGGCCATCGAAGCCATCACCGAGGCAGCCGGAACGGGGGAAATCGGGGACGGGAAGATCTTCGTCCTGCCGGTCGAGGACGTCGTCCGCATCCGCACCCGGGAACGCGGGGAACCCGCCATCTGATCGTGGGCCGCGCCCGGTCGGATCCGGCGACCGCCGACCGGGGCAGGCGTGCACCCCATGGAATATTCCCCTTAACGACGCGGCGCTCGAAGTGTTAATTTCGCACCTCTTTGCCTACCGGAGGAAGCGGGGCAACATGGCTCATACCATCGCCGTACTCGCTTCGGGGAGCGGGACCAATTTCCAGGCGATCCTCGATGCAGTCGCCGGGGGACGCCTGGATTCGGAAGTGGTCCTCGTGGCGAGCAACCGGGAAGACGCCGGTGCTCTCGAGCGCGGCCGGGCGGCCGGCATCAGGGCGGAATGGATCAGCCCGGGTGATGATTATCACGACCGGCTCTACGCCCGGCTCGAGGAGGTCGATCCCGATCTCATCGCCCTGGCCGGCTACCTGAAACTCATCGACCTCCGAACCGTCCGGCGGTGGGCGGGCCGGATGGTGAACATCCATCCCGCTCTGCTTCCCTCGTTCGGCGGCAAGGGGATGTACGGCCTCCATGTGCACGAGGCCGTGCTCGCACGCGGAGTGAAGGTGACCGGGGTGACGGTCCATATCGTCGATGAGGAATACGACCGGGGGCCGATCGTAGCCCAGGTGGCGGTGCCCGTGCTCGACGGCGACACTCCCGAGGTCCTGCAGGCACGCGTCCTCACCCGGGAGCACGAACTCTACCCGCGGGTGCTGCAGTGGTTCGCCGAAGGCCGCCTCAGGATCGAGCAGGGGCGTGTGTCCGGCGGCGAACCAGATCCCATCCTGATGAGCGAACGGAGCTGAACAATGAGTCTGGAGACCGGAACCGTACCGGTACATCGCGCCCTGCTGAGTGTCTCGGACAAGACCGGGATCGTGGACTTCGCCCGCGGCCTGGCCGGATTCGGGATCGAACTCCTCTCCACCGGCGGCACCCGGCGGGTCCTCGAGGAAGCCGGCCTCGCGGTGATCGACGTGGCCGACTACACCGGTTCGGGTGAGATGATGGAGGGGCGGGTCAAGAGCCTGCACCCGAAGATCCACGCCGGCCTGCTGGCCCGCCGCGGGCATGAAGGCGATGAAGCCGAAATGGACGGGCGGGGATGGGGGACGATCGATCTGGTGGCCGTGAACCTGTACCCCTTCGAGGCGCAGGCCGTGGCCGAGGGGCTCGACGCCGATGGTGCCGCGGCCTTCATCGACATCGGCGGCCCGACCATGCTCCGCTCCGGGGCCAAGAACCCGCGGGGTGTGGTGGTCGTGCCCGATCCGGTCTTCTACCCCGAGGTGCTCGAGGCGCTGCAGGAGAGCGGGGACGTTTCGGTCCCGCTGGCCCTGAGCCGCCGGCTCTCGGCCGAGGTCTTTCGGCGCACCGCGCTCTACGACAGCACCATCGCCTCGTACCTGCTGCCGCTGACCGCCGGCGGGGAGGGGGAAGGCGGGGATGAGCCAACCCCCTTCGGGACGGTTCTGGTGCCGCGTTTCGATCGCGTGATGGTGCTGCGCTACGGGGAGAACCCTCACCAGAAGGCGGCCTTCTACCGCGATCCGGTGCGGATCGGGCCGAATCTGGCCGACTGCGAGCAGCTCGGCGGCAAGCAGCTCTCTTACAACAACATCATCGATCTGGAATCGGCCCTCGCGATCCCCCTGGAGTTCGAGGCGCCGACCTGTGCCCTGATCAAGCATACCAATCCCTGCGGGGCGGGTTCGGGCGCCGACCTCGAGACCGCCTATGAGAACGCCCTGGCCACCGATCCGGCATCCGCCTACGGCGGACTCGCGGGTTTCAACCGTACGGTTGAAGGCCCCCTGGCCGAGAAGATGGCCGGCCGCTTCTGGGAGGCGATCGTGGCCCCCGGCTACTCCGATGAGGCGCTCGAGATCCTGCAGGCGAAGAAGAACCTGCGGATCATGCGGTACGACGGCGCGGTGGCCCGGGATCTCTCCACGGCGGTCGAGTACAAGCGCGTCTACGGGGGGCTCCTGATACAGCAGGCCGATGCCGGGTGGGTGCCGATGGCCGAAGCGAAGGTGGTGACCAGACGATCGCCCACCGAGGATGAGCTGGCCGCCCTCGCCTTCGGCTGGCGGATAGTGAAGTGGGTCAAGTCGAACGCCATCGTGTACGCCGCACCCGACCGCACCCTCGGCGTCGGGGCGGGACAGATGAGCCGGGTGGACGCAGCCGAGCTGGGAGTGAAGAAGGCCCGCGGAGCCGGGCTCGATCTGTCGGGCTGCGCCATGGCGTCGGACGCCTTCTTCCCCTTCCGGGACGCCGTCGACGCCGCGGCCGAAGCCGGGGTGCGGGCGATCGTGCAGCCGGGCGGCTCGATCCGTGATGAGGAAACGATCCAGGCCGCCGACGAGCACGACATCGCCATGCTCTTTACCGGCATGCGCCACTTCCGTCACTAGGAGGGAACCGGTCTGTGAGCTTCACCTTCAGAGATTTCTTCGCCAACGACGTCGGGATCGATCTGGGCACGGCCAATACGCTGGTCTACGTGCGCGGGAAGGGGATCGTGGTGAACGAACCCTCGATCGTCGCCGTCGACCGCCATACCCAGCATGTCCTGGCCATCGGCAACGAGGCCAAGGAGATGCTGGGGCGTACCCCTGAAGACGTCATGACGATCCGGCCGCTCAAGGACGGCGTGATCGCCGATTTCGAGAAGACCGAGGAGATGCTCCGGGCGTTCATCCGCAAGGTCCAGAACAACCGGCTCTTCGGCCGGCCGAGGATCGTGATCTGCGTGCCCTCGGGGATCACCGAGGTGGAGAAGCGGGCGGTCCGGGACAGCGCCGAGTCGGCGGGGGCGCGGGAGGTCTTCCTGATCGCCGAGCCGATGGCGGCCGCCATCGGTATCGGGCTCCCGGTCGAACTCCCGGTGGGAAACATGGTGATCGATGTCGGGGGCGGCACCAGCGAGATCGCCGTCATCGCCCTGTCGGGCATCGTCACCTCCACCAGCATCCGGGTGGGGGGTGACGAGATGGATCGGGCGATCGTGCAGTTTCTGAAGAAGAAGTACAACCTGCTGATCGGAGAGCGTACCGCCGAACAGATCAAGATCGAGATCGCCTCGGCCACCGAGATCAACCCCGAACTCGAAACCCGTGTCAAGGGCCGCGACCTGGTCGGCGGTATCCCCAAGACCATCATCCTCTCTTCGAGCGAGGTGCGTGAGGCCCTTTCGGAACCGATCGCCCAGATCGTGGACGCGGTCCGGATCAGTCTGGAGCGTACCCCCCCCGAGCTGGCCGCCGACATCCTCGATCGCGGCATCATCCTGAGCGGCGGCGGCGCCCTGCTGCGCGGTCTGGACCAGCGCCTCCGGGAGGAGACCAACCTGCCCATCAACGTCGTCGAGGATCCGTTGACCTGTGTGGTCCGGGGAACCGGCAAGGTCCTCGAGAACCTGCCGGAGTACAGCAAGATGCTCATGGCCGGACGGCGCATGTAGGCACACCGCAGGCAAGGGGGTGGTGTCCGGGTGCCCCGCTTCACCAGAATCACACGATCACGCCGGGAGGAGGTCGTCCTCCTGAGCCTGCTACTCCTCGGAGCCCTGCTGGCCGCCCTGCCGCGCCCCTCCGCCGTTCGGTTCATCCACGACCTCCTCGCCCGCGGGAACACCCTGATGCTCGGCACCTTCGGCTGGGCGTTCGATCTGGGCTCCGATGCCCGTGAGAACATCGAACTGCGGCGGGAGGTGGCCGGACTGCGGCTGGCCCTCTGGCGTCAGGAGGAGACCGAACGCCAGAATGAACGGCTGCGCCAGCTGCTGGAGTTCACCGCCCTGCGGGAAGCCGAGATCCTGACCGGGGCCGAGGTCGTCGGGTGGGGGGATGGGCGTCAGGCCTTCGCCGTCACGGTGAGTGCGGGGACGGCCGAGGGGGTGGCCTACAACCAGCCGGTGGTGACCGCCGACGGGCTGATCGGCCGGATCGATCGCGATCCGGGGCGGCACGCCGCCGTCGTCAGCCTGCTGAACGATCCCGCCAACGCCGTGGCGGCGGTGGTGGAACGCAGCCGCGTGCAGGGGGTGGTCCAGTTCGTCAACGGCGAGGGGCGTCTCCTGCATGTGCTCCGGGCGGCCGACGTACAGCCCGGCGACCGGGTGAAGTCGAGCGGTCTGGGGGGGATCTATCCCGAGGGACTCATGATCGGGACGGTGGTGGCCGTCGCCGACGACCCCGACGGCGTGACCCGGCGGGTCGTCATCTCCCCGGCGGCCGCGCTGGATCGACTCGAGGAGGTGGTCATCCTGCGGTCGGGAGCACCACGGTGAAGCGCTTCCTGCGCTACCTCTTCTACGCCGTCGCGACGATCACCCTGCAGACCCTGCTCATACCCGGTCTGGCCGTCGCCGGGCAGAAACCCGACCTAGTCGTCATCTTCGCCGTCATCGTAGGCGCCGTCGAAGGCCCGATCCGGGGCAGTCTGGCGGGATTCCTGGTCGGACTCGCGGTGGACCTCTACCATCCCCCCACCTTCGGCGCCGGAGCCATGGCGGCCGCCGTGGCCGGTTATCTGGGAGGGAAGGCCCAGATTCTGCTCGATCTCGATGTCACCGTGAACCAGCTGGTCACCTTCGCGGCGGTGCGGGTGGCCCACGACCTGGTCTACGCTTCGGTGGCCACGCTCCAGGGCACGGTCGAGCCGCTGCGGTTCCTCGTCGCCACGACGTTCGGCGGGGCGATCTATACGGCGCTGGTAGGGGGTGCCGTCCTCGCTCTGGTGGGGTTACTGCGCAGGGAGAAACATGTCATCGATCGTCGATGAAACCCGGCTGCGGAAGAGCCGCGCCCGCCTGCTGGCCGGTGCCTACGCGGCGGGGCTGTTCTTCCTCGCCCTGCGGGTGGCCCACCTGCAGGTGGCACAGCACGATACCCTGTGTGCGTTGAGCGACCAGACCCGTCTCCGACCGGTCGTGATCCAGCCGGTCCGGGGACGGATCTACGATCGGGCCGACCGGCTGGTGGTCGACAACCGGCCGTCGTGGACCGTGACCTACAGTCCCCAGGCCCTCACCCGGACCGATGGCGGAGTCGACGAACTCGCCGCCCTGATCGATGCCGACGCCGTCGCCATCCGCGCCCGGGTGGAACAGCGCAAGGGGCACCTGTACACCCCGGTGCCGATCCAGCGGGACGTCAGTTTCGAGGTGATCGCCCGGATCAGCGAGCGGGGGCCGGATCTGCCGGGTGTGGGGATCCAGATGGAGCCGCGGCGGCGCTATCCGTTCGGCGACGTGGCCTCCCATGCGCTCGGCTACCTGCGCGAGATCAATGACAGTGAGATCACCCGATTGCAGGGGCAGGGCTACATCTTCGGTGACCTGCTGGGCAAGGACGGCCTGGAACGGGCCTATGAACGGGAGCTGCGCGGGACCAAGGGGCTGCAGTACGCCGAGGTGGATGCCCGCGGCCGCATGATCGGCACCTCCGCCGATCGACAGCCGCTGGAACCCTCCCACGGTCGGGATCTCATCACCACCCTCGATATCGAGCTGCAGCGCATCGCCGAGCAGGCCTTCGCCGATACCGCCCGCGGTGCGGTCGTGGTCCTGGATCCCCGCGACGGGGCACTGCTGGTCCTGGCCAGCATCCCCAGCTTCGATCCACGGGATTTCAGCGGCCTGCTCGATGCCGCGACCTGGGACAGTCTGAACAGCGATCCGCGCAAACCCCTGCTCAACCGGGCCACCTCGGGGCTCTACCCTCCGGCCTCCACGGTCAAGCCGGTCACCGCCCTGGCCGGACTCAAAGCGGGTGTGATCACCGCCGCGACGCGTCTCGATCCCTGCCTGCCCGGCGGGTGGCGGTTGGGGAACCGCACCTATCACTGCTGGAACGAGGTCCACGGCCGGCTCACGGTCACCGAGGCGCTCGAGCAGTCGTGTGACATCTTCTTCTACCAGGTCGGGATTCGGGCCGGGCTCAGACCTCTGCAGGAAATGGCCCGGTCTTTCGGCCTGGGAAGCGCGACCGGTTTCATCCTGCCCGGCGAGGCTGATGGGATCTTCCCCGATCCGGGATACTACGACCGGACCATCGGCGCCGGGCGCTGGGTGGAATCGGGACAGGTCATCAACCTGGCGATCGGACAGGGCGAGATCCTCGCCACCCCGCTGCAGATCGCCGTCATGACGGCCGCCATCGCCAACGGCGGCTATCTCCTCACCCCGTACCTGGTCGCCGCGACCCGCCCGGCGGGGTCCGATGAAACGATCCCGGAGGCGGTGGTGCCGCCTCACCGGATCAGCGGGGTGGATCCGGAGATGCTCGTTCTGGTTCGGCAGGGGATGGAGGCGGTCGTGAACGGTGAGCACGGGACCGCCCGGAACGTCGCCCTCCGGGCGCCCGGGGTGCGGGTGGCGGGCAAGACCGGCACGGGGCAGAATCCCCACGGGGAGAATCATGCCTGGTTCACCTGCTATGCTCCCGCCGAGGCCCCTGAAGTGGTGGTGACGGTTCTGGTCGAGAACGGGGGTGGGGGGAGTGCGGTAGCCGCGCCGATAGCGGGACGCATCCTCCAGGCCTGGTTAAACGGACGATGACACCACGCCGCCATCTCCTGCGCGGTCTGCGGCGCGAGGTCGACCTCCTGCTGCTCGGGTGCGTCCTGGCCCTGGTCGCGGTCGGGGTGCTGTTCGTATACTCCGCCACGGTCGAGAACGCCCAGGTGCCCGGCCCGCTGCATACCCGCCAGCTGCTCCTGGCGCTGGCCGGCCTGATCGCTCTGAGCGTTGCCTTCCGGCTGCCGCTGCAGTTCTACTACTCCACGGCGTACCTCCTGTACGGGGTGATGTTGCTTCTCCTGATCGTGCTGGCCGTGACGGGGGGGGGTGAGGGCGGGCGGTGGTTCGTCCTGATCGGGGGCATCCGGCTGCAGCCGAGCGAGCCGGCCAAGATCTTCCTGGTCATGGCCGTGGCCCGCTATCTCTCCGGCCGCCAGGTCACCTTCCGGCGGGTGCCGGACTACCTGGTCCCCTTTCTGCTGGCCCTGGTGCCTTTCCTGCTGGTGGCCCGTCAGCCCGATCTCGGCACGGCGATGATCTTCCCCGTCATCCTGATCCCCATGCTCTACTGGCGGGGGATGCCGATCTGGACCCTCTTCCTGATCTGCAGTCCGCTGCTGAGTGTGGTGACGGCGTTCTCACCGTTGACCTGGGGAGTCGCCATGATCATCATCGGGCTCGTCGTCTGGCGCACGCGCCTGCGGCGCGGACTCGGCGTCCTCCTGGTGGTGGGCAACGTGATCCTGGGGGTCCTGACGCCGGTGGTCTGGGATCATCTGCACCCGTATCAGCAGCAGCGGATCCTCAGTTTCATCGATCCCCAGCAGGACCCGCTGGGAGCCGGTTACCAGATCATCCAGTCTACCGTGGCGGTCGGTTCGGGAGGGCTGACCGGGAAGGGTTACCTGCAGGGGACCCAGACGAAGCTGAACTTCCTGCCCGAACAGCACACCGATTTCATCTTCAGTGTGATCGCCGAGGAAACCGGTCTGATCGGAGCGTTCGTCGTCCTGCTGCTGTTCGCGGTGATCCTCTCCCGGTCTCTGCGGGCCGCAGCGGAAGTGAAGAACGGCTTCGCCGGGCTGGTCATCACGGGAGCGACGGGGATCATCTTCGCCCATGTCATGGTCAACATCGGCATGTCGCTCGGACTGCTGCCCATCACCGGACTGCCCCTGCCGTTCGTGAGCTACGGCGGTTCCCACCTGGTCAGCATGATGTTCCTGGCGGGGGTCATCCTGGGGCTGCGCCGTCGCTGGATGGAATACTGAACGGGGCCCTGAATGCATCCCGAACTCTTCACTATCGGTCGGTTCACCATCCACTCCTACGGTGTCTTCATGGCGCTCGGATTCGGTCTCGGGGGCCTCTGGTTCGTACGGCGGGGCCGACGGCGGGGAATGCCCGCCGACCGGCTGCTCGATCTGGTCATCGTCATCGTCCTGGCCGGGGTGGGCGGCGGTCGCCTCTTCTACGTCCTGACGCATCTCTCGCAGTTCCGGACCCGGCCGTGGCTGGCGGTCTGGCCGGTCGGGAGCGACGGGACGATCGGGCTGCAGGGACTGGTGTTCTACGGCGGACTGATCGTGGCGGTACCGCTGGTGGCGTGGCTGGTGCGGCGCTGGCAGCTGTCCCCCCTGCGCACGCTCGATGCCGTCGCGCCGCCGATCGCCCTGGGCACCGCGATCGGGCGGATCGGCTGCTTCCTGAACGGCTGCTGCTACGGCCGGCCGACGACCTGTGCCTGGGGAGTGGTCTTCCCACCGGGCTCATCGGCTCATGCGGCCTTCCCCGGTCAGCCGATTCACCCCACCCAGCTCTACATGGTGGCCGACAATCTGCTCATCATCGGAGCCCTGCTCCTGATCGAACGATTCGGCCGGAAAATTGACGGTACCCTGATTGCCGCCTATCTTATCATGATTGGAGCAGCCAGGGGTATCGACGACCTCTTCCGATACTACGAGCGGGAGATGCAGCTTTTCTCGACCGGTGGTGTCGATATCACCGTCAACCACCTGGTCGGTTGTCTCCTCATAGCGACCGGCGTCCTGCTGTTCCTCCGCATACGCCGCCACGCTCCAGCTGACATGAGCTGAGGGACGCGTACAGATGGTACACAGCATGACAGGTTTCGGTCGGGGTACCTCGCGCGATCCAGGCGGGATCGTCACGGTCGAGATCCAGTCGGTCAACAACCGTTTTCTCGACGTGACGGTACGGGGCGGTCGCGAGGCGGCGGCGCTGGAGAGACGGATCCGGGAGCGGGTCCAGGAGCGGCTCGAACGCGGCAAGGTCACGATCAGCCTGGCGGTGCAGGGCAGCATCGATGAAGCCCCCCAGGCCGACGTGGGGAAGGCCCGCGCCTACCTCGACGCGCTCAAAGTGCTGCAGCGGGAGCTCGATCTGCCCGGTGAGGTCGACATCGGTCTGCTGGCGGGCTGGCGCGACATCATCGGTGGGCCGGTCGACGAAGCAAGCGAGGAGGAGCTGTGGGAGCGCACCGAACCGGCCCTGCAGCAGGCCCTTGCCATGCTGGTCGAAATGCGGGAGCGGGAAGGCGATGCTCTGGCCGCCGACACCCGGGAGCGCCTCGCCCGGCTGGAGACCGCCCTCGGGACCATCGGGGAGCGCTCGGGGGGACGGACCAAGGCCTACGCCGACCGGCTCCGGACGAGGATCGCCGAACTGCTGGAGGAGGGGGGCCTGGATGAGGAACGGCTCTACCACGAGGTGGCGCTTTACGCCGACCGCATCGATATCAGCGAAGAATGCACCCGGCTCACGAGCCACCTCGAACACGCCCGGACGATCATGAACGGCCCCGATGCGGCGGGCCGCCGGCTCAACTTCCTCCTGCAGGAGATCCACCGGGAGGTCAATACCCTGGGCTCGAAGGCCAACGATCACGGGATCAGTCACCTGGTGGTCGGCATGAAGGAAGAGCTCGAGCGCATGAGAGAGCAGGTGCAGAACATTGAATAATCAAGGTTTTCCCCTGATCATCAGCGCCCCGTCGGGCGCGGGCAAGACGAGCATCTGCTACGAGGTGCTGCGGCGGGTCGATGAAGCCGAGTATTCGGTTTCGGTGACCACCCGGGAACGACGCCGGAACGAGCGGGACGGAGTGGATTACCACTTCGTTGAGGAGAGCGAGTTCAAGGACATGATCGAGCGCGGCGAGTTCGCCGAATGGGCGGAGGTGCACGGCGCTCTCTACGGAACGCTCAAGGCGAAACTCAGCACCGCCGTCGAACGCGGCCGGGTCGTGATCCTGGATATCGACGGCCAGGGTGCCCGGAACCTGAAGCAGGCGTATCCCGACTCCGTTCTCATATTCATCTTCCCGCCCTCGCCGGCCGTTCTCTACCAGCGGCTGGCCGGACGGGGGACCGATGAGGAGGGGACCATCCGGGAGCGGCTGAAGGCTGCTCCTCAGGAAGTAGAGGGTGCCGAACTCTACGACTATGTGGTCGTGAACGAGGATTTCGAGGTCTCGGTCGGGCGGATCGTACACATCATCGAAGCCGAGAAGTGCGCGCTCACCCGCATGCGGCCTTTCATCGGCGAATACGCGGCCGAACTCGAACGGTGGCAGGAGGAGCATCTCTGATCATGGAAGAACGTCTCAACATCGAGGATTTCCGGAACACCACGCCGAACATCTACTGGGCGGTGGTGATCGCCGCCCGCGAGGCCCGGAAGATCAACAATCTGCGGCGCATGCAGGCGCTGCACGATCCCGAGTACATCGAACCCGATGCGAAGGTCACTAC